>PEUI01000261.1:1927-3732 GCA_002785585.1 Lysobacterales bacterium CG02_land_8_20_14_3_00_62_12 | reverse complement strand
GGTGTCGGCGATGGCGGCCCGCAAGGTGCGGTGCAGCGATGCTTTGGTGATGGCACGCCCGCCCAAGCCCGCCACCACCGTATAGCCATGCAACTGCAGTCCGGACAAGGCCAGCCGCACATCGGTGGAAACGACCCCGCCCAAACCGACGCAGAAACTTTTTTCCAGCACCACCACGCGCTGCGCGTTTTCCAGAGCCGCACGCACCGCGGCCAACGGAAACGGGCGGAAAGATTGAATCCCGAGTACGCCGATCTTGATGCCCTCGGCGCGCATTTCATCGGCGGTGTCTTGCAACGTGCCAATGACCGAGCCCAAGGCCACCACGATGGTTTCGGCATCATCGGTGCGATAGCCGCGCAGCAGACCGCCGGAGCGCCGACCAAAGCGTTCGGCAAACTCATTGGCAATACGCGGAATCACCGCCAACGCCGACAGTTGCTTGGCGTGCGCCAGGTAACGCACTTCGGTGAACGCTTCCGGCCCGACCATGGCGCCAATCGACACCGGATCGGCCGGGTCCAATACTTGGCGTGGCTCGTAGGGCGGCAGAAAGGCATCGACCTCGGCCTGCTCGGGAATATCCACGCGTTCGTAGGCATGGGTGAGGATGAAGCCATCCATGCATACCATCACCGGCATCGATAGTTCTTCGGCCAGCTTGAACGCCTGAATGTGCAAATCCAGCGCTTCTTGATTGCTCTCGGCAAATAGCTGGATCCAGCCGCAATCGCGCTGACTCATCGAATCGCTGTGGTCGTTCCAGATATTGATCGGCGCGCCGATCGCGCGGTTGGCCACGGTCATCACGATCGGCAGCCCCAAACCAGAAGCGTTGTACACCGCCTCGGTCATGAACAGCAGGCCCTGACTCGCGGTCGCCGTGTAGGTGCGGGCGCCCGCGGCCGAAGCACCGATGGCTACGCTCATCGCGGCAAACTCACTCTCGACGTTGATGAACTCGCAGGGCGCCAGCGCGCCGCTTTTGACGCGCTCGCCCAAGCCTTCGACGATGTGCGTCTGTGGCGAAATGGGATACGCGCAGATCACTTCCGGGCGGCATAACGCCACCGCCTCGGCCACCGCCCGGGAACCTTCGGTTTGTTTAAGCACCTACCGACTCCTCGCGTTCGCGTTGGATATAGGCAAAGGCTTCGGTAGCGGCGGCGACGTTGGCTTCGGCCACCTTGCCCTGGAACTTGATGCCGATGGCGTGGGCGACCGCCGCCAGCGTAATCAAGCCGGAAAGTGCCGCGAAACCGCCCAGCAGCACCGCATTCGGCAGCGGCCGACCCAAATGTTTGAGCGCGATTTCGGTGGCCGGCAAGGTGCGCAGGCGTTCGCGCCGGAAGCGTTGTTCGATTGTGTCGAGCCCCAATTCGCTAAAACTGCGCTTGCTGTTGATCAGCACATAACCAGCGCTGTCCAAGCCCTGAAACAGATCGATCTGGTGCAGCAAAGTCGGGTCCTGAACGATCAACACGTCGGGCGCCAGGATCGGCTCGCGCAGACGAATTTCGCGATCATCAATGCGGCAGAAAGCGACCACCGGGGCGCCGGTGCGCTCCGAGCCAAAGCTTGGGAACGCTTGCGCAAAGCGACCTTGCTCGAACGCCGCCAGCGAGAGCAGCTCGGCGGCGGTCACCACGCCCTGACCACCACGGCCATGGAATCGAATCTGCAACATCGGCCGCCCTCCGCGGAACCCATCCCAGGCGGCAATGTTCGGCCATTCGGCCAACGACGACTTGATGCAGATCAATCGCCGGCCAGATCACCGAAGCGGGCTTGCAGGGCGGTGATCG
>PEUI01000261.1:0-1919 GCA_002785585.1 Lysobacterales bacterium CG02_land_8_20_14_3_00_62_12 | reverse complement strand
CCCGCCGTTTCGGTGCGCAGGATGCGCGGACCCAGCGCGAGTCTGGCGAAACCGACCTGATCGAGCACGGCCAGGTCGCGATCGGCAAACCCTCCCTCGGGACCGACGGCGATCACCAGCCGGTGCGGCGCTTTGATCGCAGCCAGACCGGTCGCGCTGTCTGGATGCAAACAGTAGCGCTGCTCGGCAGCCGTCACCGCCACCAACCCGGCGGCGAACTGCGCCAGACTTTGTGGCGGCAGCAACTCCGGCAAACGGCTGCGGCCGCACTGCTCGGCGGCACTGGCAATGACCTGCGACCAATGCGCCAGCCGCTTGTCGGCGCGATCTTCATCGAGGCGAACTTCGCTGCGTTCGCTGCTCACCGGCACGATCCGGGCAACACCGAGCTCGGTGGATTTTTGCAGGATCGTATCCATCCGCTCGCCACGCGCCAGCGCCTGCACCAGCGTGATACACAGAGGCGACTCGGGCGTACCCGCTTGCACCGATTCGATGCGGACGGTGGTCGCCGACTTGCTGCTGGCGCTGATGCGCACCAGATAATCAAGACCATTGCCATTGAACAGCAGCAAGGCATCCCCGACCCGCGCGCGCAGTACGCGCACGGCGTGATCGGCGGTGACGGCCGGCAACACCAGCGCCTGACCGACGACCAGTGGCAAGGCAACATGAAAGCGGGATAGGCGCATGGCAGAGGTCAGTATTGTGAGTGCTCAGACGACGTCAATACCCGTTCCCAATCAGGGCTTGGAGCGGTGCGCTTGGACATAGTGCATCCAGAAATGATGACGTTGCGCGTAGGGATCGGCCAGCTGCGGCCGACAGATTTGCTCGACCTGCTCCAACACGCTCTGGTCCTCGAGCACTGCGTGGCGCAACCCCACCCAATCCTGCCAGCGACCACGGCGAATAACGTCGTCAATGGCAGCAAGGCTGAGACGCTGATGGTTGAGGTGGCGGTGGCGCATCACGGCCGGTATCGGGACCTTCGAAGGTGGCAACGATGGTGGCGGATACGCGGGTTGATTACAACGCAAGGCAACGCAGATCAACTCAGGCTGCGCGTTGCCGATTGTGCGATTCCCAACCCTGGCAAGCCAGCATCACCACCCGTGGTATCGGGCGGCTACCGCTGCGGTAATGGGACATCATGCGGCGCGTCATACCCAGTGCATCGGCTGCGCCATTTAGCGACAAGCCATGGAGTTGCATCCAGTCGGCGAAAGCTTCCGGCCCCCAAGCACCCGCCTGTTCACGCGCCCGTTCGTACAAGGTGTCGGCGCCCATGTCGATATTCCCTGGCCAAATCACCGCATGCCCCCAGTCGTCGAGCTTGGCTTTGCGAAAGGTGACGGGATCCTTCAATGGCGCGTACAACTTGTAGCGCGCCAACAGCCGCGAGACATCCACGCACAAGGTCTCGCCGCTGCTCCAGACGATCTCCAGCTGCGCTGGCGCAACTACCTTTAACTTGCGAATCAACGGTGGTTTGGTCATTGCACGATTTCCTTCCAGAGCACAAGCAACTGGGCGCGGTTGCTGGCGATCCAGGCCAAAGCCGGTGCCAACTTCGACAACGGACGCACACTGCCTTCGACTTTGAGTGATTGGATCTCGACGGTGCAGCGACCACCATCACGAAACTCGACATGCACATGCGGTGGGCGATGCTCACGCGGGTAGATGGCGATCCGACAAAGCGCGAACTGTTTAATCTTCGGCACCGGTGCACTGTGGTGCAATCATTTCCCTACGTCAAGTAGGCGCGCCGGTGACTGGTTGCGGTGAAGCCAAGAGCAGAGAAAAGAACATACAAGGAGCGCCGCTTGCGACGCCATGGATTGCGGAGTTACGAGCCCATGGATGGACGAGGTAGGGCCGCGTCGGGAACGGCGGCCGAGAGCACCAAAAGTAGG
>PEUI01000266.1:27683-27857 GCA_002785585.1 Lysobacterales bacterium CG02_land_8_20_14_3_00_62_12 | reverse complement strand
TTTTCGGTAACGCCGCAAGGCGTGCTGCCGCCCCCCAACCTGACGATCAACGATGTCACCGTGGGCGAAGGCGATGTCGGCACTGGCACCCTCAATTTTGTGGTGACTTTGAGCGCCCCGGCGCCGGCCGGTGGCGTGACGTTTGATATCGCCACTGCCGATGGCAGCGCCACG
>PEUI01000266.1:26728-27634 GCA_002785585.1 Lysobacterales bacterium CG02_land_8_20_14_3_00_62_12 | reverse complement strand
AACACCTTCGCCTTCAACGTCACCGGCAACGGCGACACCCTGTTTGAAAGCAACGAGACCTTCTTCGTCAACGTCAGCAGTGTGGTGGGTGCGGTGGTGACCGATGGCCAGGGTCTGGGCACTTTCCTCAATGACGATGCGTCGCCGAGCGTCAGCTTGGGCTCGCCGTCCCTGGCGGAAGGCAATGTCGGCACCAGCGTCGCCAATGTCGGCGTTACCCTGAGTGCGGTCGCTGGTACCGACATCACGGTGGCCGTCAGCACCGCCGATGGCACCGCCACCTTGGGCGATAACGATTACCTGGCAGCCAGCAGCAATGTGCTGATTCCAGCGGGGTCGCTCAGCGGCAATTTCCCGGTCACGATCAACGGCGATACCGTGGTCGAAGCCGATGAAACCATCATGGTCAGCGGCCTGGTCATGCGTCAAAGCGGCGCCCCCGATCGCATGCCGCCGAGCAACGGCACCATCACCTTGCTCAACGACGACACCGCGAGCGAACTATCGCTGAACCTAACGGCAGCGCCGGACCCGGTGTTCCCGGGCGGCACACTGACCTACACCTTGAATGGCAACAATGCCGGGCCGGATCCGGCGGTCGCGGCCCAAGTGACGATCAACTTCGCCACTGAGTTCGCCAGTTTGTTGGCGCCAGGCTGGACCTGCACCACGCCCGCCGTGGGTTTTGGTGGCGCGATCAACTGCACGCTGGCCAGTCTGCCGTTGGGCGCGTTTCAGTTCACCCTGGTGACCACGGTGCCGACCTCGGCTTTGCCCGGCCAAACCCTGGACATCGATGCCGCCATCAGCAGCGCCAGCAACGATGCCATTCCGGCCAACAACCTTACCGGTACCATGACCACGGTCGCCGCCCTGCCGAGTATTCCGGCGGTAGCGATTCCGGTG
>PEUI01000266.1:2350-26628 GCA_002785585.1 Lysobacterales bacterium CG02_land_8_20_14_3_00_62_12 | reverse complement strand
TGGATGCGCTGCGCTTATCCACCCTACATTCCGGTCGGCGTTGGTGGATGCGCTGCGCTTATCCACCCTACCCAAGCACCCAACGCGGGCATTGGGGACTGCGTTTGCTGCGGCTTGCCATGGAGAATTGCGTTGTGAAAACCGCTGCCGAGTTCCAGATCAAGTACGTGCAGTATCTCGATGCCGAGGGCAAACGGACGCAGGAAAAGTTGCCGGCCTTTGCCGAAGACATCGCGCACTGGGTCGACCTGTACCAGCGGATGACGTTTTTGCGCGTGTTCGATACCAAGTCGATTGCCTTGCAGCGCACCGGCAAACTGGGCACTTACGCGTCTTGTCTCGGCCACGAGGCGGCGCACGTCGGCATCGGCGCCTCAATGCGGCCGGAAGACGCGTTCTGCCCGATGTATCGCGAATACGGCGCGCAGTTTTATCGCGGCGTGCAACCGCGTTCGGTGTTGATGTATTGGGGCGGCGATGAACGCGGCAGCGATTTTGCCGGGCCGCCGCACGACCTGCCATGGTGCGTGCCGATTGCCACCCAGTGTCTGCACGCGGCCGGTGCGGCGCTGGCGTTCAAGTTGCGCAAAGAAGCCCGGGTCGCGGTCAGCGTGGTCGGCGACGGCGGTTCCAGCAAGACCGATTTCAACGGCGCGATCAACGCCGCTGGCGCCTATGCCTTGCCCTACGTTGGCGTCATCGTCAACAACCAGTGGGCGATCTCGGTGCCGCGTTCGGCGCAGACCGGCGCGTTGACGCTGGCGCAGAAGGGCATCGCCGGTGGCATCGACTGCATCCAGGCCGACGGCAACGACATCATCGCCGTGCGCACGGTGATGGACGCCGCCATCGCCAAAGCGCGCGCCGGCCACGGTGCCAGTGTGGTCGAGCTGGTCACCTATCGGCTATCTGATCACACCACCGCCGACGATGCGCGCCGTTATCGCGACGACGCCGAGGTCAAATCGGCTTGGCTGCGCGATCCGTTGACGCGCCTGCGGCGCTATCTGGAAAGTTGCCAGGCGTGGTCGGATCGTGCCGAGGGTGAATGGAAAGTGGAATGCGGGCGGCTGGTCGATATCGAAGTCGATGCCTATCTGGAATCGCGCGCGCAACCGGTGGCAAGCATGTTCGATTTTGTCTATGCCGAATTGCCGCACAACCTGGCCGAGCAACGCGCTGCGGCGATCGCCTGGGAGGCACGCTGATGGCCGAGATCACGCTGATCGAAGCGGTTACCCAGGCGCTCGCCTGGGAGATTACCCACGACCCACGGGTGGTCGTGCTCGGCGAAGACGTCGGCGTCAACGGTGGAGTTTTTCGTGCCACCGCCGGGCTGCATGCACGTTTCGGTTCCGAGCGCATTCTGGATACGCCGCTCGACGAAACCTCGATCGCCGGGCTCGCCGTTGGCATGGCCTTTCAAGGCATGCGGCCGGTGGCCGAAGCGCAGTTCGAAGGTTTTATTTATCCGATGATCGATCACATCATCAGCCACGCCACCAAGATGCGCAATCGCACGCGCGGCCGCGTTACCTGCCCGCTGGTGCTGCGCGCGCCCTGGGGCGGCGGCATCCGCGCGCCCGAGCACCACTCGGAGTCGCCGGAAGCGATTTTTGCGCACATGCCCGGCTTGCGGGTGGTGATCCCGAGCAGTCCGGCGCGGGCTTATGGCCTGCTGCTGGCGGCGATCCGCGACCCCGACCCGGTGATTTTTTTCGAGCCCAAACGCATCTATCGGCAGTACAAAGAAGAAGTCGCCGATGACGGCGAAGCGCTGCCGCTGGATGTCTGTTTTGTGTTGCGCGACGGCAGCGATGTCACCCTGGTGACCTGGGGCGCGCATGTCAAGGAATGTCTGGAAGCGGCCGACAAGCTGGCGCTGATGAGCGTTTCTGCCGAGGTCATCGATGTCGCCACACTCAAGCCGATCGACTTCGACACGATTGCCGAATCGGTGGCCAAAACCGGCCGTTGCGTGATCGTCCACGAAGCCCACCGGCACTGCGGTGTCGGCGCCGAGATCGCCGCGCAACTGGCCGAAAAATCGATGTTCGATCTGATCGCGCCGGTGCAACGCGTCACCGGTTACGACGTGCCGATGCCGTTGTTCCGGTTGGAAATGAAATACCTGCCGGGCGTGGATCGGATCATTGACGCGGTCAAGAAAACGATGCACTTCAAGTCGTAAAACAACCGGCCGAGCGACCCCCGCGACCGCAACAGGACCAGCAGCCATGAGCGAGATCAAGACATTTTTCCTGCCCGACCTGGGCGAAGGCCTGCCCGATGCCGAGATCGTCGAATGGCATGTGGCCGAGGGTGATGTGGTGCATCTGGATGCGGCGTTGGTGTCGATGGAAACCGCCAAAGCGGTGGTCGATGTGCCGTCGCCGTTTTCCGGGCGCGTGGTCAAGCTCTACGGCCAGGCGGGCGCGGTGATCGATACCGGCGCGGCCTTGGTGGATATGGAAATCGACGCCAGTCTGCCGCAACGCAAAGACGCCGAAAGCACCGGCCACCAACACGCGCCCGCGGCCAAAGCGGCAGCGGCACCGGCAGCGGTGGTCGCAGCGCCCGCCGCCGTGGCCGCGCCAGCACCCGCACCTTTAGCAACCAGCGGCGAACGCGCCGATCAAGGCAGCGTCGTCGGGGCGATGCCATCGAGCAATGAAGTGCGCCACGAAGCGGCGAGCTCGGCCGGTGGCGTCAAGGCGATGCCGGCGGTACGCGCGCTGGCGAAAAAACTCGGCGTCGATCTGCGCCAGATTCGTGCCAGCGCTGCCGATGGTGTCATCAGCCTGCACGAGGTGAAGGCCGCCGCCGCCAATCCACCAGCAGCGGTGATCGCGGCCGCGACTGCCACGTCCACCGCAGCGCCAGCGCCGCCGGCCGCCATCGGCAAACCGATGCGCACCGCGCCGCCGACGGTGGCGCGGCTCGGCCAACCGGAACCGCTGCGCGGCGTGCGTCGCAATATGGCGCGGATCATGGCCGCCGCCCACGCCAGCGTGGTGCCGACCACGCTTTGCGATGACGCCGATCTGCACGCCTGGAGCGCTGGCAACGACATCACCGTGCGGCTGATTCGCGCCATCGTCGTTGCCGCCCAGGCGGTGCCCGCGCTGAATGCCTGGTTCGATATGGAAAATGCCACCCGCACGCTGCATGCGCGGGTCGATGTCGGCATCGCCGTCGATACCGAAGACGGCCTGTTCGTGCCGGTGCTGCGCAATGCCGACATGCTCGATGGTCGCGGTGTGCGCGCTGGCATCGAGCGCCTGCGCGCCCAGGTCATGGATCGCAGCATTGCCGCCGATGAACTCAAAGGCGCGACCATTTCGCTATCGAATTTCGGCATGTTTGCCGGCCGCTATGCAACGCCGATCATCGTGCCACCGACGGTCGCCATCATCGCCGCGGGCAAGGGCCGCCCGCAATTGGTACCGGTAATCGGTGGCATCGAAAGCCATCGCTTGATGCCGTTGTCGCTGACCTTCGATCATCGCGCCGCCACCGGCGGTGAAGCCGCGCGTTTCCTCAAAGCCTTGCTGGACGATCTGGCGCTGGCGAGTTAGCGCTTGGCGGCCTGCTGGGTGCGTGGCCACGCTCACCGTGCCGATTCGGCGGGACTGATTGGATTGCTGGCGCCATCCGCTGCGGCGGCGTGATCGGCCAACCACTCGCGCGCCAATTCCACCGCTTCGCTGCTGCCGGCCAGTACTACGGTATCGCCGAGCTGCAAGACGATGTTGTCATCGCCGGCCAGCAACGCGGCATCGTCCCGGCGTACGGCGAGCACGGTCGCGCCGGTGCGGCCGACCAGTCCCAGTTCCTGGACGCGCTGGCCAATCGCTGGACTGCCAGCTTCCAGGCTGACCGGCAACAGGTCACCCAGACCCGGCAGCAGATCGTGGACTTGTTCCAGCGCCAGCGCATGGGCACCGGCACCGGCGCCCGGCGCCTGCCGACGCAGTGCTTCCAGAATGGCGAACGATCCGGCCTTGACGTGGCCCTGCAACTGCGTTGTGCTGCGCCAGAAGGCGATGCTGGAGCCGAGCAGAATCAACATCAACACGGCCAGCGCGGGCAACACCGGCACATAGGCCGATGTCGCCGCGATCGAGATCAAACCAACCAGAATCAGCAACATCAATTCCAGCGCCAATTGCAGTGCGCGTCGCGGTGCTTGGGCAAAATCGACGCCGCCTTCGGCGAGCGGCATCGCCGCCTGCGCCATGCGTCCGGCAAGGGCACGCGTGGCGCGCACCACGCCCAGCAACAACGGCGCCGCCAGCACCGAAAAGCCTGCCCAGACCAGCACCGTGGTGCTGATGCCGAGCAGGCCGGTGCGCACATCCAACCAGTGGCGAAGCTCGTTGGCACCCAGCGCCGCAGCCAGCATCAAGGCGGCGATCAGCGCAACGTCCACCATCAGAAACGCAATCCAGCGCCACAGTTTGCCGACCCGGTGTTGCTGGCGTGCGGCGACGATGGATTGAATCCAACCACCGTAAAGTGCGGCAAAGGTTTTCAGCGATTGCGGCAGATGGCGATCCACCGCAGCGGCGGCGCGATCGGCATGGCGCACCATGAATGGAGTGGTGAATGTGGTGATCGCCGCCACCGACACCGCCAGTGCGAGCAGGCGCGGATCGGCACTGCCGGTGGCCACGCCAAGGCCGGCAATGATGAAAGAAAACTCGCCGATCTGGCCCATGCTCAATCCGGCGCGCAGCGACTTGCCGATGCCAAGTCCGCTGAAAAACCCGGCCAGCGCTACCGCCAGCGGCTTGGCGACCAGCACCAGCAGGCAGAGCAGGGCCACCAGGCCGGGGTTGGCGAGAATCAACTTGGGTTCGATACTCATGCCGATGGCGACAAAAAACACCGCCGCGAACATATCGCGTACTGGCCGTACCAGCACTTCGATGCGTTTTTCTTCGCCGGATTCGGCCACCAGCGAGCCCGCCAAAAAGGCCCCCAGCGCCACCGAATAGCCAAAGTGACGCGCCGCCAACGCCGCCGCAAAGCACACGCCAATGCTCGCCAACAAAGTGGTCTCCGGTCGATTGAGCGCGACCACGCGCCGCATCAACCCAGGAATCAAGGCATAGCCGATGATCAACAAGCCGGCGAGAAACTGCCCCAGCCGCAACGCTTCGGCACCCAAGGTGGCGGCATCCGGGGTGCCGCTCTTGGCCAGGGTGCTGAACAAAGTCAGCAACAGCACCGCGATCAAATCCTCAACGATCAGGGTGGCAAACACCACCTCGACCAGGCTGCCGCCGATTTTTTGTTCTTCAAATACTTTGGCGATCACCGTGGTGCTGGCAATGGCGACCACGCCGCCGAGAAAAAAACTGGATACCGCCGACATGCCGTAAGCGCGACCGACGCTGCTGCCCAGCCAAAGCATGGCGCCGACTTCCACCAGCGCGATCAACAGCCCGCGCGGCCCGACCCGCAACAAGCGGCCGACGCTGAACTCCAGGCCGATAAAAAACATCAACAAAATGACGCCGAGTTCGGACAGCGTGCCGATCTGGTTCGGATCGACGATCGGCAGCAGGCCCAGGTGCGGCCCGACGATCACCCCGGCCAACAAATAGCCGAGCACTACCGGTAGGCCGATGCGCTGGAACACCGTCGTGGTCAGCGCAGCGACGCAAAGCACGGCGGCCAGTGAACTCAGAAAGGTGCTGTCGGTCGGCATCGGTGGTCCTCAATCGCGGTCGACGGGCAACGACTTCGGCGCCGACCAGAGCCAGCGACGCAGCAGCAATGCGCCGCCGATCAGCACGCTGTAAGCGGCATACGCCAGCAAGCCCGCCAGCACCTGCGGCCAGATCCGACCGGCCTGCGGCCAATCGCTGTGTACGGCCAGGTCCGCCACCCAGGCCGCGCCCACCAGTGCCACCAGCACGGCCATCAGATCGTAGCCGCGACGGGCACCATGGCGTGGTGCCGGTGGTGGCAAACGCCAGTAGGCAAATCCGAGGATCGCGAACCACGGCAGAAACAGGATCATGGCGAGATAGCGCATCGCGCCATTGTAGAGGGCAGGCGGCCATTGGCGTAGATCGCGCGAAGTGGCCGGTCGTAGGTCGGATCAAGCCGCGCATCACCGTGCGGTCAGGCGCAGGCGTCGCTGCGCGGCAGAACCGACAATGCTGGCCACGCCGCGCGATCACGTCGGATCCGCCGCGATTCATTTCTTGGCGATCACCCAAGGTCTTGGCGCGGCTTGATCCGACCTACCATCTGCCATCGTGATCGAGGGCTGTGGCCATCCCAGCGATCCAGCCGTTAGCGGATTACCAGCCGAGACTGATGCTCAACGCGGCATGCCGACCGGGTTCGCTGGCAAGATCGACTTCGCGGGCATTGGCGGCCAGGCCACGCACCGTGCCCCACTGCCAGTAACGGCGATTGGCCAGGTTGAACAGACCCAGGTTGACCGCGGTCCGTGCTCCCGGATGCCAGCTATAGAACGCATCCAGGGTGACAAAACCCGGGCTTTGGAACAGCGGCGTGGTTGCCGAATCGACGCGGTGTTTGGCGGCGACCGCGGTCGCCACGCCCTCCAGGCGATGGCGTCCGCTGGCACTGGTGTGGGATAGACCGAGCACCGCCTTGGCCGGATCGATGGTGTTCAGTGGCCGCTGCCGCGCGGTGTCGGTGCCGCGCGTATAGGCGAGCGCGGTGTGCAATTCAAAGCCGCTGCCGAGCCAATCGTCGAGGCCGACATCGGCGGCCAGTTCGGCGCCCCAGATTTCGGCCCGCTGCCGATTCAAGGATTGAAACACCAACAAGCCGGTGTCCGGATTGGTGCCCAAATTGACCCGGGATTCGATCAGGTTGTGGTAGCGATTGTCGTAGCCGGTCAAGCTGCCGCTGCTGCGGGCGCTGGTCCAGCGAATGCCGGCTTCCAGACCGTTGCTGGTTTCCGATTTCAAGTCTGGATTGGGAATCGCACTGAAACCGAAAGCGGGAATATCGAAGCCGATGTTGACGTCGCTAAACGGCGGCGCACGAAAACCGCGGGCGTATTGAACAAAGCCGGTGATGCGGTCGTTCAGTTGATAGGCCAGCCCGAGTTTCGGCGTGATTTGATCTTCGCTGGTATTCACTACCGGCACGCCGGGGTTATCCGCCAACCAGGTGGCATCGACCTGGGCGGTGACGCGGTAGCTCTCGTAGCGCAGGCCGGGGGTGAGGGTAAACCGATCAGTAACGGCGATGGCGTCTTGCACAAAGCCGCCGAGTTCACGGGTTTTCGAATTGGGGAAATCGCGCACCGGCAGTACCTCGCCGATGATGACGTGGCTGACCGCGCCGGTGCGCAGATTGGTCTCGGTACCATCGCGTTGTTCGCGCAAACGGTTTTCTACCCACTCGAAACCAGCGACCAGACGATGCTTCAGTGCCCCGGTTTGGCGTTCGCCATCGACGATCAACTCACTGCCATCGGTGGCCTGGGCGTAGTGAAACTGGCGCTCGCGCAGGGTCGCCGCGGCGGTCGCGGTGGCGCCGCGTCGGTGCTGCGTCGTGCGTTGATTGAAGTCGGTGTCCTGCGAGTAGAAGCGCTGGGTGATCTGATCGAACGGACCAAACCGCAGCGCTTGTTGCCAGCTCAAACTCAGGCGATCCCGCTTGGCGAGGTCATCGGCCAGCAGGCTGGTGGTGGTGGCAAACTGGCCGGGGCCAGCGACCAGACTTTGCACATCGACGGCGTTGTGGCTGCGATGGTCCTCGGCGACCAGATCAAAATTGCCGGCGCGCTCGGAATGCCAGTGGATCTTGGCCAGACCCAATCGATCCCGGACCCGCGCCGGATTGGCATCGAGCCCACCGGGACGGGCAAAGTTTTCGCGCTCACCGGCGTTGCGATCGCTGGCGCTGAACAGTAAGCCCCAGTCACCGGCGGCAACCGCTGAAGTTGCGGTCAGCAAGCGGCTGTGATCGCTGGAACCCGAGCGCAGCCGGGCACCGACATAGAACTTGCCATCGCCCTGGTCCAGAAACGCTTGCGGGTCGCGGGTCTGATAGGCGATCACGCCACCGAGTGCGTCGGAGCCATACAGGGTTGACGCCGGTCCACGCAGAATCTCCACCCGTTCCAGCAGCTCTGGATCGACCAGATCACGACTGGCGCGGGAGAAACTGCCGACCGAAAAACCATCGGTGATCGGTACGCCATCGACCTCGATGGCAATGCGGTTGCCATCGATGCCGCGAATCGAAATGCTTTGCGCACCGAAGCGCACGCTGTCTTCGTTGACGCTGACACCGGGCTCGTAGCGCAACAGATCCTTGATGTCGGCGGCCACGATCTGGTCGATGCGCTGACGCTCGATCACGCTGACGGTGCCGGCCACTTCGGCCAGCGGCTCGGCGATCTTGTTGGCGATCACGCTGATCGTGGCCAGCGGCTTGGCCGGCGCTGCGGACACCGACGGTGCTGGTGCCGACGGCTCGGCGAGCACCTGACTCAAGCCCGCAACCAGCAAATAGCAAGGCCAATAGGCAGTACGGCGGGTCATCTTCGGTCTCCATCAACTAGGTAGATGGGTACACTAAATCGCGTCGCCGTGCGCCGCCCTGACTTCGATCAAGCGCCGTCTCGGCGCTGGGTGAGCTGCGCGCAAAAAGGCACTGCCGCTTGATCTGGATCAGGGCGCCAGATACCCCCGGGGGCAGATGCTGGCATCGGTAATTCACCTTCCTGCCGCAGCGGGTTTGCGGCCATCAACGAGAGACCCCCATGTCCACCATAAAACTCCTGTCCACCAGTCTGGCACTACTGCTGGCCGGCATTGTCCAGGCCGCCGATGTCAGCAATGAACGTCCGCCACAGGCGGCGCTGGAAGCCGGTAAAGCCGCGTATCTGGCCAATTGTGCGGCCTGTCACCAACCCGAAGGCACCGGCCTGCCGGGCGCGTTTCCGCCGCTGGCCGGCTCCGACATTCTCACCACCATGAGCAAGGACAAGGTGCTGGCATCGATCCTGAAAGGCTTCACCGGCGAACTGGTGGTCAAAGGCCAAAAATACAACGGCGTGATGCCAGCGATGAGCCACTTGAGCGATAGCGATATCGCCAACATCGTCAGCTTCGTCTATGCCAGTTGGGGCAATCCGGGTGGCAAAGTCGTCGCCAAAGAGGTGGCGGCCGCGCGCAAAACGCTCGCGGTGACCAGCGATCTGGCCCAGGGCGAACGCCACGTTGGCACCAAACAGGCCATGCAGGGTTACCAGGGCGCGCCCAGCGCCGTGCCATCGAAAGATATTGAGATGGTGGTCAATCCGGATGCGCCATCGATCAGCAAAGCCGAGTTTCAGCACGCCACCGAGATATTTTTCCAGCGTTGCGCCGGTTGTCACGGCGTGCTGCGCAAAGGCGCCACCGGCAAACCGCTGACGCCCGACATCACCCGCGTCAAGGGCACCGAATATCTGAAAGCATTGATCAACTTCGGTTCGCCCGCGGGCATGCCGAACTGGGGTACCTCGGGCGCGCTTAGCAAAGAAGAAATCGACATCATGGCGCGCTTCCTGCAACACGATCCGCCGACACCGCCGGAATGGGGCATGCCGCAGATGAAGGAAAGCTGGAAAGAGTTGGTGCCGGTGGCGGATCGGCCGACCCACAAGATGCACAACCGCAATATCCAGAACTTTTTCTCGGTCACCCTGCGTGATGCCGGCGAGATCGCCCTGATCGATGGCGATACCAAAGAAATCGTCACCATTCTCAAGACCGGTTACGCCGTGCACATTTCGCGCATGTCCAATTCCGGACGCTATGTCTTTGCCATTGGCCGTGACGCCAAGATCGATCTGATCGACCTGTGGATGGACCCGCCGGCGATCGTTGCCGAAATCAAGATCGGCCTCGAAGCGCGTTCGGTGGAGACTTCCAAATATAAGGGCTACGAAGACAAGTACGCGATCGCCGGCGCCTACTGGCCGCCGCAATACGTGATCATGGACGGCGCCACGCTGGAACCGCTGAAGGTGGTCTCCACCCGTGGCACCACCGTGGATACCCAGGAATATCACCCGGAACCACGGGTCGCGGCAATCGTCGCCAGCCACGAGCACCCCGAGTTCATCGTCAACGTCAAAGAGACCGGGCGCATTTTACTGGTCAATTATTCCGACATCGAAAACCTGCAAGTGACCACGCTCGATGCCGCGCGCTTCCTGCACGACGGCGGCTGGGATTCGACCCATCGCTACTTTTTGACGGCGGCCAATCAAAGCAACAAAATTGCCGTGGTCGACTCCAAAGAACGCAAGATGGTGACGATGATCGACGCCGACAAGATTCCGCATCCGGGCCGCGGTGCCAACTTCGTGCATCCGCAATTTGGTCCGGTCTGGGTAACTTCGGCACTCGGCAATGAGAAAGTCAGCCTGGTTGGCACCGACCCGGTCAAGCATCCGGCGCAAGCATGGAAAGTGGTGCAGGTACTGAGCGGTCAGGGCGGCGGTTCGCTGTTCGTCAAGACCCACCCCACCTCGCATCATCTGTATGTCGATTCGCCGTTGAATCCAGATCCGAAAATCAGCCAGAGCGTGGCGGTGTTCGACACCCAGGCGCTGGACAAGGGCTACAAAGTGCTGCCGATCGCCGAATGGGCGAACGTCGGTGAAGGCCCCAAGCGCGTCGTGCAACCGGAGTTCAACAAAGCCGGCGACGAAGTCTGGTTCTCGGTCTGGAACGGCAAGGACCAGCGTTCGGCGTTGGTGATCGTGGACGACAAGACCCTCAAATTGAAGAAAGTCATCGACGACCCCCGCATCATCACGCCGACCGGCAAGTTCAACGTCTTCAACACCGTTGAAGACGTCTATTGATTGAGTGCTGATCCCGGCATCGCCCGGCGCGATCGGTGTCGGCAGCTCGTACCTTCAGCTCGCGATTGGTCAATCGATCCACCGGCTATGCCCGAATGGTGTAGCCGGTGCTGGATCGCACCATGACGCGACGGCTCGTCCTCAACGTGCGGGTAAGCGCGGCGTATCCCCCTATTCTTGTCCTCTGTCGTCTGTCTTGTGTCTTCTGTCTTCTGACTGACTGACTGACAGGTGGATGCGCTGCGCTTGTCCACCCTACCTACCGATTGAACCCACCTCCTCCGATTCTCCCCAAGGCAATCGCTATGAAGATCTCCCATAAAACATCATTACTCAGCGCCGCGATTGTGGCGGCCTGGCTGATCCTGCCGCTCACCGCACAAGCCGACTCGGCCACTTCCTTCAGCGAAGTTTTCAGCAAGGGCACGCCGACGCTGGATTTGCGGCTGCGCCAGGAAAGCGTCAGCGACGACAATTTCAGCAAGGACGCCGATGCGCTGACGCTGCGCGCACGGCTTGGCTTCAAGACCGCCGCCTGGCATGGTGTCAGCGCCGTGATCGAAGCCGAAGGCGTCGATGCGATCAATGATCGCTACAACTCCACCGCCAACGGCAACACCAGCTTTCCCACCGTTGCCGACCCCACCGGCACCGAATGGAATCAGGCTTACCTCGGTTGGGATTCGGGCAAAGGCACGGCGCTGGCGATCGGTCGGCAACGCCTCTTGCTGGACAACCATCGCTTTTTCGGCAATGTCGGCTGGCGCCAGAACGAGCAGACTTTCGATGCCATCAGTGCGCAACACCGGTTTGGCGAAAAAACCGCGCTGCGCTATTTCTACATCGATCAGGCCAATCGGGTGTTTGGCAATGGCAATCCCAATCGCTTGCTGGCCGAGTTCAATCTGGACGCGCATTTGTTCCAGCTCGCGCATCCCTTCAGTTTCGGCACGCTCACCGGCTACGGTTATCTGGTCGACAATCAGGATCTGCCGCTGACTTCGACCCAAACCTTTGGCGTGCGTTGGGTCGGTGCCCGGAAGTTTGCTGCCGACTACAGTTTCGGTTACACCGCCGAGGTGGCCGATCAGTCGGATTACGCCGGCGGGCGGGCGAGCAATGACGCCCGCTACCTGCTGCTGGAAACCAGCTTGACCCTGCCCAGCAAACATCAACTGAAGGTTGGCTTCGAGCAACTCGATGGCGATGGCACGTATGCGTTCCAGACCCCGTTTGCGACCCTGCATGCTTTCAATGGCTGGGCGGATCGTTTTCTGACGACGCCGGTCAATGGCCTGGATGATTTCTATCTGGGCATCGCCGGCCCGGTGGCGCCGCTCGCGCCGCTGGCCTATACCGTGGTCTGGCACCAGTTTGATCCCAGCCACGGCGGCGGCAGTTATGGCAGCGAGTGGGATGCACAGCTCAGTCTGCCATTCGCCAAGCGCTATCTGGCTTTGCTCAAATACGCGCGCTATCAGGAAGACGGCTTCAACCGCGATGTCAACAAATTGTGGGCGAGTGTCGAGGTGAAGTTCTAAGGGGGAATGCGCCGCTTTGCAGATCGCCGCCAAAGTGCCGGTTTTATTGCGCCGCATCCAGCCGCCCACTAGCATGCTCGAAGCATACGGTGGAGACCATGATGAGCGCGAAGGCAACTGGGCCCGAGGCCCAGCCAGATTGGGAAAAGTTGCGGCAACAATGGTGGCAGGCACTGACGGCGGCCGGCGTACCGGTGATCGATCAGGCAAAAAGTTGGCTGGGCGAAGGCTGGCAAGCGCCGATTTCCGCTCTGGGCGCGACGGTTGGCCGCCCGTTTCAGGGCGAAGCCGCCGGGCGCTTGCAGGCAGCGACCCGGCAATTTCTCGGTTGGTGCCATGGTCTGTTGAATCCGACCGAAGCAGCGCCAGCGATGCCAGCGACCGCCGCCGAATGGTCGAACTGGCTGCGCCAGGGCGCTGGGCCGATGTTCGAGAGCATCAATCCGCTGCTCACGCTGTTGCAAGGGGCGCCGTTTGGCGCCGATGGCTTTGACCAAGGCGGCTTGGCGAAATGGTTGGCGGCCGCCGGTCAGCCCGCCGAAGCCATGCAGGCTGGGCTGCGCGATCTGCTCAAGTTGCCCAGTTTCGGTTTTGCGCGTGAGTCAGAGGAGCGCAAGCAGGAGATGGCCTTGGCCCTGCTGGATTTTCAAACCGCGCTGGCGGCTTACCACGGCTTGCTGCAAAAGATCAGCCAGCAGAGTTTCGGTCGCTTCGAATCCAAATTGGCCGAACGCGAAGAACCTGGACGCCGACTCGATTCGATCCGCGCCGTTTACGATCTGTGGATCGACGCCGCCGAAGAGACTTACGCCGAAGTTGCCCTGAGCCAGGAGTTCCGCGAGATCTATGGCAAATTGGTCAATCGCCAAATGGCCTTGCGCCAGCGCTTGCAGGCCGAGATCGAGCGCGCTGGTGCCGAAGTCGGCATGCCGACACGCACCGAATTGAACTCGGTGCATCAGCGCCTGCACGCGCTCCGCCGCCAGGTCCGTGAACTGGAGGCGCGTCTCGACAGCGCCGCTGGTGCCAGCGCCAGCGCCGTGCCCACGGCGGTGGCAGCAGCGGCGCCGGTGGCAGCGAATTCGGCGCCGCGTCGCGTCCCCCGGTCGGCGGCCAAGCAGACCAAAGCTGCGGCCAATCGCCGCCAATCGCCGGTCGCCAAAGCACGCGGACCGAAGACCGCCGCAAAACCGAAAGCCAAACCGAAAGTGGTCAATCGACCGATCACCCGCAAGCCGGCCGACAAGCCGATGAGCAAGTCAACCAGCGCCAAGAAATCACCCGCTGCCGTGGTTCGGCGCGCCCTGAAGAGACTGGCCTGAAGGAGCCTGCCATGAGCGGACCGATAGACTTGAAACCCGAACGCGTCATCCAGGAGTTGATCGGCCTCGGCGAACGGCTGAGGCGGGGTGCGCAGCAATTGCGGCAACTACCGGAGGTGCAGGTCGGTGTCAGTGACAAAGAAGTGATCGATGGCGAAGACAAAATGCGGCTCTATCGTTTTGTCTCGGCCACCAAGATCACCCGCAAGACCCCGATCCTGATCGTCTATGCCTTGGTCAACCGGCCGTACATGGTGGATCTGCAGGAAGACCGTTCGATCGTGAAAAGCCTGCTGGCGGCGGGTCACGATGTCTATCTGATCGACTGGGGTTATCCGGATGCCAGCGACCGCTATATGACGCTGGACGATTACATCAGTGGCCTGATCCGCCGCTCGGTAGGCGCGGTCAGTCGGCGCTATGGTGGCAAGCCGGTCAATCTGCTCGGCATCTGTCAGGGCGGCGCGTTCAGCGTTTGCTACACCAGTCTGTATCCGGAATCGGTGAAAAATCTGATCACCATGGTCACGCCGATCGACTTTCATACCGCCGACAACATGTTGTCCAACTGGACCCAGCAGATGGATGTCGATCTGTTGGTCGATACCCTGGGCAACATCCCGGCCGACCTGATGAATTGGTGCTACCTCACGCTCAAGCCGTACCGACTGCTGCAGCAGAAGTACGTCGGGCTGACCGATATTCTGGACAACCCGACCGAACTGGCCAACTTTCTGCGCATGGAAAAATGGATCTTCGATTCGCCGGATCAGGCCGGCGAAGCCTTCCGCCAGTTCATCAAGGATTTTTATCAGGCCAACAAACTGAAAAATGGCGGCCTGGTGATCGGTGGCAAAGCGATCGAGCCCAAGCGCATCACCATGCCGGTGCTGAATATCTTTGCCGAGCAAGACCACCTGGTGCCGCCAGCGGCGTCACGCGCGCTCAAGGGCATCATCGGCAGTCGCGACTATTCCGAGATCAGCTTCAGGGGCGGGCACATCGGCATTTATGTGTCGGGGCGCGCGCAACGCGAGATTCCGCCGGCCATCGATCACTGGCTGCGCCAGCGCGAATAGGCGTTCGGGCGCGGTCGATTACGGATTGCCGATGTGTGATCGGGTCGGCCGTTCCAGTACTTTGTCGGCGTTGAACAAGCGCTCGATGCGGGCGAACAACTCCGGTCGCGAGAACGGTTTTTTCATGAAATCGTCGGCGCCGATGCGTTGCGCATAAAACTGCTCGGTGGCCTGTTCGTTGCCGCTCATCATGATGATCGGAATGTCCTTGGTGATCGGGTCGCGGCGCAAAATGCGCAACGCTGCAAAACCGTTCATGCCGGGCAGCACGA
Source organism: Lysobacterales bacterium CG02_land_8_20_14_3_00_62_12 (assembly GCA_002785585.1). Classification (GTDB taxonomy): domain Bacteria; phylum Pseudomonadota; class Gammaproteobacteria; order Xanthomonadales; family Ahniellaceae; genus 0-14-3-00-62-12. Next base: position 11,550 of record PEUI01000266.1, on the reverse strand, counting down.
TGTCGAGAAAGATCAGGTCGGGTTTTTCGGTGCGCGCCATCTCCACGCCTTTTTCGGCATCGACCGCTTCCAGCGAGGCGTAGCCGCTTTGGGTGAGCATCTTGCGCATCACCGCGAGGATCGTCAGTGAGTCATCGATCACCAGCACGCGGGTGCCAGCGGGGCCGCGCACTCGTGGCTTTTCGCGGCGATCCTGGGGTTCTCCAGCATTGCCGAAAATGCGCCGGAAGATATTGAATCTGCTCACTGCCACGCCCCCGAAATGTTCGCCATTGCGGTCAAGTTTCCCGCTCGGCGCGAATTGCCGCAAGCGCTTTCTTCGGCTGGAGCGCGGTCGGCACCGAATGTTGTTGACAGGAGCGATGCAAAAGGCCACCAGATTCAACGCAAAGACGCCAGTACGCGAAGGTGCAAAAGATCTCCGGCACCACTTCGCGCCTTTGCAACTCTGCGCCTTTGCGTTACGTGCGTTTGATGTCGTTTGTGGTCAAGTGCCGCTGCCGCCAAGGCCTTGTGCCGCAGCTGAATTACCGCAGCGCTTCAATCCCAGCGATCATCCCGCGACCAGATGGCATCGGCTTCCAGCTTGATCGGGAACCGCGAGATTGGCGCATAGGCCGGCCCGCGCACGGCGACCCCGCTGCGCACGTCGAATTGGGCGCCGTGGCGCGGACACTCGATCAGGTGGCCGATCACCGGGCCGCCGGTCAGTTGCGCGCCGTCGTGGGTGCAGACGTCTTCGATCGCATAGAAGTCGCCGTCGATGTTGAATACGGCGACCAGAGCACCCTCAATGTCGGTCACCCGATGCTCGCCCGGTGCCAGTTCGTTCAAGCCGCAAACGCGCGTCCACAAAGCCATCAGTCGGTGACCGATGGGGTGGTCGGCAAGGATTTCACCAGCACCATGAACTCGAGATCGCCGCGTTTGGGAACGCCGAAGCGCTCGTCACCATAGGGAAACGCCTTGCGCTGGCCACTCGGCCGATAACCGCGCCGCTGGTAGTAGGCGATCAGTTCCTGGCGCACGGAAATCACCGTCATCGTCATCACCGCGGCCTGGTACCGATCCTTGGCGATCTGTTCGGCACGGCGCAAAATCTGGTCGCCGATACCGCCGCCTTGCTGTCCTGGGCTGACCGCGAACATGCCGAAATAGCCGACGCCGTCGTGTGCCTCGACCTGCGCACAGCCGAGCAGTTGGCAGTCGCGCAGCGCCAGCAGCACCTGGCTGTCGGGGGTCTGGATCAAGGCCGCGACCGAAGCGACATCGGTGCGTTGGCCATCGAGCAAGTCGGCTTCGGTGGTCCAGCCCTGACGGCTGCCAGCACCGCGATAGGCCGATTCCACCAGCGCGACGATGGCCGGGATATCGTCGTCGTCGGCAGCGCGAAACTGCAGCTCGCCCGCTACCGTTTCGGTAATCGGCCCAGCCAGTGCCCGCGCCATTGCATCGAATGGCAGCAACGCGCAGCGCTGGCGGGCTGGATGGGCTTGCAGCTCAGCGAATACCGCCAACTCACCGAGCGCTTGATCGGCGCCGATGCCGCTGTCCATTTGCGCCATCATGGCGGTGTGAAGATCGACAATTTTGGCGCGCCGAGCGCCAATCGCGGCCTGGCTCAACATCGACGCGCTGGCGGTGCAGATGGCGCAACTTTCACCCTCGAAGCGGCAGGCCTCGATGACCCCGCGGTTGCTGAGCTGCAAGGCCATCCGCACCTGATCGCCACAGCTAGCATTGCGCCCCTCGCCGCAATGGGTGGCGCTCGTCAGCGGACCAAAGTTCTTTGGCAGCCGATTGTGGGCAAGGATGGTTTCGCAATAGAGCGCAGACAGAGTCATCGGTGGGGTCGGCAGGGTGGCGGCAAGTCGCCGTGGTGGGGCGATCGGAACTACCATCTTGCAGCGCTATTCAAGCAGCTTGCGCACTTTGGCGATGGCCAGCACAAAGGCGTCGATTTCTTCGCAGGTATTGTAAAACGCCAGCGACACCCGGGTGGTCGCGGCGATGCCATAGAACTGCATCAGCGGGTGCGCGCAATGGTGGCCGGAGCGCACCGCAATGCCTTCGTAATCGAGCAAGGTGGCGAGATCGTGGGCGTGCAAGCCGTCGATCAAAAACGAAAATACCGACGCCCGCTGCCGCGCCTGACCGAACAGCCGCAGGCCGGGAATCTGGGCAAATTGCGCCAGCGCGTATGTGGTCAACTGTTGTTCGCGTTCGGCGATGCGCTGCATGCCGATTGCCTGCATCCAGTCGATTGCCGCACCCAGGCCGACAAAGCCGGCGATATTCGGTGTGCCGGCTTCGAAGCGATGCGGCGGACAGGCAAAGGTGGTTTTCTCGAAGCTGACCGCGTTGATCATCTCGCCGCCGCCCATGAAGGGCGGCATCGCTTCGAGGATTTCGGTTTTCGCCCAGAGCGCGCCAGTGCCGGTAGGGCCGAACATCTTGTGGCCGGTGAGCACATAAAAGTCGCACCCCAGCGCCTGCATGTCCACGGCCATGTGCGGCACCGCCTGCGAGCCATCGACCAGCACCGGGATGCCGCGTGCGTGCGCCGCATCGATCAGCTCACGCAGCGGATTGATCGTGCCCAGCACGTTGGAAACGTGGGTGATGCAGAGCAATTTGACCCGCTCGTTGAGCAAGGCAATGGTGCCTTCGAGATCGACTTCACCGGCTTGGGTAATCGGCGTTGGCATCACTTTGGCGCCACTGCGGCCAGCGACAATCTGCCAGGGCACGATATTGGCGTGGTGTTCCATCACCGAAGCCAACACCACATCGCCCGGTTGCAAACGCGGCATCAGCCAGGCGTAGGCGACCAGATTGGTGGCGGCGGTGGTGCCGCTGGTGAAGACGATCTGTTCGCGGCGTTCGGCGTTGATGAAACGCGCCAGCTTGTCGCGCACGGCTTCGTAATTGACCGTCGCCTCACTGCCCAGGGTATGCACGGCACGCGAGACGTTGGCGTTGAACTCGTGGTAGTAGCGATCAACCGCAGCGACCACGGATTGTGGACGCTGGGCGGTATTGGCGTTGTCGAAATAGATCAGCGGCTTGCCGTGGATCAGTCGCGTGAGTTGCGGAAATTCGGCACGAATGGCGGCGATATCGAGAGCAGGGGTCATGCAGATTCCGTGGCTGGCGAGCAGAGGACAGAGGACGGAGGACAGAAGACAGAAGACAGAAGACAGAAGACAGAAGACAGAAGACAGAAGACAGAAGACGGAGGACAGAGGACAGAGGACAGAGGACAGAGGACAGAGGACAGAGGACAGAAGACAGAAGACAGAAGACAGAAGACAGAAGACAGAAGACAGAAGACGGAGGACAGAGGACAGAAGACGGAAAACAGAAAACAGAAAACAGAAAACAGAAAACAGAAAACAGAAAAGAGAAAACAGAAAACAGAAAACAGAAAACAAAACCAGGCGAATGCGCGGCACCGGGCATTCGCGGCGCTTATCCTCCCGGAAAAAGCACGCCTCTTCAGGCCGCTGCGGTGCCGATGTTCAACAGTTGCTCAAGCGCGGACTCAAGATCGGCGCGCATTGTCGCATCTTCCAGCACCGCCAGCGCTTCCATGGCGAAGGCGCGCATCAGCATACTGCGGGCAGTTTCCGCATCGATGCCACGCGAACGCAGGTAAAACAACGCTTGCGCATCCAGGCTGCCGACGGTGGCACCGTGCGCGGCCTTGACTTCGTCGGCGTTGATTTCGAGCACCGGCTGGCAGTTGATTTCGGCGTGCGCTGACAGCAGCAGATTCTTGGCGCTCAGCCTGGCGTCGGCGCCGTCGGCACCGGCCGCCACGATCAGACTGCCGGTAAACGAGGCGCGTGCGCGATCAGCGGCGAGTCCGCGCCAGATCAATTGGCTGCGCGTCTCGCCAGCGCGATGCTGGACCCGCACTTGGACATCGGCATGGGCGCGACCGGCCAGTGCCAGTACACCGCCGCCGACATACGCCGCGCTTTTGCCATCGAGCAGCACGCTGGTGTCGTGACGTTCCAGGCCCAAGCCCGGCGTCACCGCGAAGCTGGTGACCCGGGCCTGCTGCAGCAATTGGTAGCGGGTGAACTGATAGCTGCTGCCGCCAGGATTGGCCGCCGTCGTGCGCAAATGGGTCAGCGCGGCCTGCTCGGCGACCTGGGCATCGACGAACACATTATCGAAGTGCCGGGTTGCGGTGCTGGCCAGATGCACTTCGATCAAAGTCAGCGCAGCACCGGCGTGCAGCCGCAACCGAATCCGAACGTGGCTGGCCAGGTCTTGGGCGGTGGTGGCACCGATGAAGAACACCTGCAGCGGCTCGACGATCTGCCGGCCAGCGGCCACGTCGATCTGCACGCCGTGTTCGGCGAGTGCCAGATTGGCCGCCGCCAAGACTGGCGTGTCCGCAGTGTCGAGCAAACTTTCGGCAAGCGTCGGATCGATCCGCAGTCCATCCTCCAGGCCAGTGAGTGTGGACCATTCCGTGCGCAGGCAGCCATTGAGAAAAACGATGCGCTGCGGCGCGGCGAGCAAGCGAGCCTGGATTTCTGCCGAGAGATCAGGGGCCGGGTCGGCGTCTGCCCGCAGCGCAAACGCACGCGCGCCGAGGGCGCGCAGCGAAGTGTGGCGCCAGCCTTCGGTGCGGCTATCGGGCAAGCCGACCTGGCGCAGTCGTTCGATCTGTCGGCGCCGGCTGGGGCCAAGGGCATCGTCTGGCAACGCGGCCTGGGCGAGGGTATCGATGAGAGTCATTGGCTGATCGACGTCGCTGCTTCGAGGCGGCGTTGCTTGATCCAGGCGTAGCCTTGTTCTTCCAACTTCAACGCCAGCTCCTTGTCGCCGGATTGGACGATGCGGCCGTCGCTCAAAACGTGTACGAAATCGGGCACGATGTAGTCGAGCAAACGCTGGTAGTGGGTAATCACCAAAAAACTTCGATCCGCAGCGCGCAGCGAGTTGACGCCGGCGGCGACCAACTTGAGGGCGTCGATATCGAGGCCGGAGTCGGTCTCATCGAGCACCGCCAGTTTCGGCTCCAGCAGCGCCATCTGGAAAATCTCGTTGCGCTTCTTTTCGCCGCCGGAAAAACCTTCGTTGACGGCGCGGTTGAGCAGGTCGTCTTTCAATTGCATGACTTTGAGCCGCTCCCGCACCAGTTTGATGAATTGCAGTGCGTCGAGCTCGGGCTCGCCCCGATAGCGGCGCTGCGCGTTGTAGGCGGCACGCAGAAAATAGGTGTTGTTGACGCCGGCAATTTCCACCGGGTATTGAAACGCCAGAAACACGCCCTCGGCGGCGCGCGCTTCTGGTTCCAGCGCGAGCAAATCCTTGCCTTGATAGTGCACCGATCCGGCGGTGACCAGATAGCCCTCACGGCCGGCCAGCGTATAGCCGAGCGTCGATTTGCCGGCGCCATTGGGCCCCATGATGGCGTGCACTTCACCGGCCCCCAGGTGCAGGGTCAGGCCTTTGAGAATTTCCTTGCCCGCCACGCTGACGTGCAGATTTTCGATGTTGAGCATGGTGCTGTAGTTTCCTTTACCCACAATGTAAGACAGACAAGTGGCGGCGTAACGTGGATCAAGCGCAGCGCTCCCTCCGATCTATTTGCTAGAGCTCGCGAGGCGCGACAGTTGCACGTTCAAACTCCTCAATATCCCCGCGATCCTTGTTGCGACCACAGGCACGTTTGTTGATCAGCAGGTCTTCCAGGGCGATCACCGGCAGGGTGACGCCATCCATCACGATGTCGACATGTCGCGGATAGCAGTCCTCGAAGTCACGCGCGCTGATCGAAGTGAGTAGGTCGACGCGATTAGGCGCGCGTCCGAGCATGAAGACCTGGCATTCCTCCATGAAATCTTCAGCGCAGAAACCGGCCGACGCAAAGCCGAACTGGTCGATTGTCTGTGCCAGCCGACGCGCATTGTCGGCATCACGGGCTACCCAAAAATCAAAATCCTCGGTGCTGCGCACGTAACCATGGGCAATGACGGCGGCGCCACCGACCACTAAAAATCGCACTTTATTGCTGACGAGCAACTCGAAGAACTCTCTCAAATCCCGGGTCAATTCCATAACGTCCTCGGATCAATCGTGCTCGAAACTCCAGAAAACACTGGACACGTTCATTGGGACTCAAGTGCGCGTATTCGTCCACCATCGATGGCTCTTCGCCCAACTTGCACTTGCGAATCTCCAGTTTCCTCTTGGTATTTTCCGACATTCGCTACTCCTCAAGCACTGATCGCGGGCACTTTAGCGGTGTGCTCATCCGATCGCCCCTTCCAGCGAGACTTCGAGCAGTTTGCGGGCTTCCACGGCGAACTCCATCGGCAGTTCGCGGAACACCTGCTTGCAGAAGCCGTCAACGATCATCGAGACCGCGTCTTCGGCGCTGATGCCGCGGCTGCGGCAGTAGAACAATTGGTCGTCGGATATTTTCGAAGTGGTGGCCTCGTGTTCGACCACGGCGTCGGGGTTTTTGACTTCGATGTAGGGAAACGTGTGGGCGCCGCAGTGCTTGCCGATCAGCAGCGAGTCGCATTGGGTGAAGTTGCGCGCGCCGGTCGCGCTGGCTTCAACCTTGACCAGTCCGCGATAGCTATTTTGGCCGTGGCCGGCGGAAATGCCTTTGGCGATGATCTTCGACTTGGTGTGCTTGCCGATGTGGATCATCTTGGTGCCGGTGTCGGCCTGCTGGCGGTGGTGGGTGAGCGCCACCGAATAGAACTCGCCGACGGCGTGGTCGCCGCGCAGAATGCAGCTCGGATATTTCCAGGTGATCGCCGACCCGGTTTCGACCTGGGTCCAACTGATCGAACTGTGATCGCCCCGACAATCGCCGCGTTTGGTGACGAAGTTGTAGATGCCGCCGACGCCGTTTTCGTCGCCCGGATACCAGTTCTGCACGGTCGAATATTTGATGCCCGCGCGCTCCAAGGCAACCAATTCGACGACCGCGGCGTGCAACTGGTTTTCGTCGCGCATCGGCGCCGTGCAGCCTTCCAGATAACTGACCTGGGCACCCTCCTCGGCAACGATCAAGGTGCGTTCGAACTGGCCCGTGTCGCGGGCGTTGATGCGGAAATAGGTGCTCAGTTCCATCGGGCAGCGCACGCCCTTCGGAATGAACACGAAGCTGCCGTCGGAAAACACCGCCGAGTTCAGCGCCGCAAAATAGTTGTCGCCGGTCGGTACCACGCTGCCCAGGTATTGGCGCACCAGCGCCGGGTGTTCGCGCACCGCTTCGGATAGCGAACAAAAGATCACGCCGACGGCGGCCAGCTCTTTGCGAAAGGTGGTGCCGACCGAGACCGAATCGAACACGGCATCGACGGCGACACCGGCCAGCCGCGCCCGTTCGTGCAGCGGCACGCCGAGCTTCTCGTAGGTTTCCAGCAGTTTTGGATCGACTTCATCCAACGAGGCATATTTTTTCTTGGGCGCGGCGTAATAGCTGATCGCCTGAAAATTGATCGGCGCAATCCGCAGGTTGGCCCACGCTGGCGGCGTCATCGTCAGCCAGTGACGATAGGCAGCGAGGCGCCACTCGGTCATCCATTCGGGCTCTTGCTTGCGCGCGGAAATCATCCGCACCACGTCTTCACTCAAGCCTTTGGGGGCGATCTCGGTGTCGATGTCGGTGACAAAACCAGCGGCGTAATGGCGGTTGCTGACCAGGCGCTCGACTTCACTCAATTCAGTAGCCATCTCAGGTCCTCAGCACCACCGCCACCGGGAACGGGCGCGGTTTGGATTGCCGCCGTGGCGGTGGCGGAGCGGGCAGCATGTCGGCGAGCTTGATCTCCTGCAAGGCCGCCGCGATCACCGCGCTGACGCGCTGCCAGTTGTGTTGCACCTGGCAGTGAGGCTCGCGGCCGCAGGCACCGGCGTGGGCGCTGCATTCGGTCATCCCGAGCGGGCCTTCCAACGCCACCACGATATCCAGCACGCTGATGTCGGTGGCCGGTCGGCACAACTGATAGCCGCCACGACTGCCGCGTTGCGACTGGATCAAGCCGGCGGTCGCCAACTGCTTGAGCAATTTGCGTGCAGTGGGCAACTCCAGCCGCGCCAGCGCTGCCAGTTCGCTCGCCGCCATCAGCGTGGTCGCGCGACTGGCCAGGCAGCTCATCAAAACGGTGGCGTAATCGGTGAGTTTGCCGATGCGCAGCATGGCCGGATCCTTCATACAGGACCGAAATAGTATCCATTATCGCCGTCCACTTCAAACTGGCGTGTAGATCGGCCGTGGCTCAGTGGCCTGATCGTCACCGGCAGCGGCAGCGGCGCCTTCCGGCTCGGGCGGCGCGCTAGACGCGCTTGAGCAAATCCGGATGCTGACTGAATACCTTGCTGCGCCAATCCGCTTGGGTCCGATCAATTGCATCGACCGGCAGATTGGGCAGGTGTCCGCAAGCCTGGTTGCGGCCGTCCTGTTTGGCCAGATAGAGCGCCCGATCGGCAACGGTGAGAACAAAGTCGAGACTAAACAGCTCCGGGCGTTCGCGATAGAACGGAAACACCGACCAGCCCAGCGAAGCGGTCGGTTGCACCAGCACGCCGCTGTCGAGTTCAACGTTGAGCTGGGCGATCTCGGCCACGATCTGTTCGGCGAGTTGCTTGCCGTCATCGCGGTGGCAGTTGATGCCGAGATAGACGAACTCTTCGCCGCCAAACCGGAAGATCAGGTCGTCCTTGCGCTTGAAGCTCAACAGCCGGTCGGCGACCGCCTTGAGGACAGCATCGCCAGCGCCGTGCCCGTGTTGATCATTGACCACCTTGAAGTGATCCAGATCGATGGCGCCGACGAACAGATCAACCGCATCTTCGTCGTTGGACGCGCCAGCTTTGGCCTGGATCGTGGCCACCTCATCGCGCACCCATTCGCCAAAGCGATGACGATTGCACAGCCCGGTCAGCGGGTCGGTGGTCGCGGCAATCCGCAGGGCCGCGGTCTTGGTCGCCACCAAGCGCTCCAGTTCGGCGCTGCGCGCGCGCAGGGCACGCAGGCGCCACTGCACGCCAATCCCGATCAGGCTCAGGGCCAACACCCCGAAGGCCACCACCGCCCAACTGCGCCGATACCAGGGAGCGACCAATGTTATCGGCACGGTCGCGATGCCGCCGCTGACGCCGGTTGCATCGCGCGCCTCCACCTCGAACACCAACATGCCGGCGGGCAGATTGGTGAA
>PEUI01000266.1:252-2318 GCA_002785585.1 Lysobacterales bacterium CG02_land_8_20_14_3_00_62_12 | reverse complement strand
TCGAACACCAACATGCCGGCGGGCAGATTGGTGAAATCGCGTTGCGTCTCCGGGCTCCATTGGCTCCAGGCGGCAGCGCCATGCGCTGGCCGGAGGCGCGAGCGGTAGCGATTCATTTCGGGTGCGCGGTAGCTCGGCAGGGCATAGCCAAAGCGTAGGCTGGCCCCCGCCGCGAGCACCACCGCGGGCACGCTGCCCGCACCGTTGAACAAGGGCAGCTTGTCGTTGGATATTTCCCGGATCAGCACCGGTTGCGGCTGGGTGCTTGGCAACTCGATTTTTGGATCGACGCGGACCACGCCAGCGTCGGCAGCCAACCAGACCACGCCGTCGGGATCAATAAGCATCGAACGACTCATGCCGATCCCGGCAATGGCATCAAAAACGCTGTGCTGGACCCGAAACACGCCGGCAATATCGCGTTTCAGCAAGCGAATGCTGCCGCTGGTATCGGCGACCAGCAGTTGCGTGGCGTCGATGAAGTTGGCAGCGACGATGGCGCCGGTTTCGGCCAATGGAACGATGGTGCTTGGCGCAAATCGCCCGTCCCGAAACTCCAGGAATCCGCCGCCATTGACCTGGAACAAGACCCGATCATCCAGCATGTAGATGGTAATCGCTCGCTTGGGTAATCCTGCTCCCTGGCCAAACTCCAACACGGTGGCGTCATGCAGATCGCTTTCACTTCCCAGGCTTAGGTGCGCCACCCGGCCGACCTGTGACCCCAGCCAAAGCGTACGCGCGTCACTTTGCTGAACTGAAATCACATCGAAGGAAACGTCCTCGCGCGAAACCTCCGCCCAGCCCTCGGCGTTGTGCCGCAACAGCGCGACGCCGTTGCGCAGCCCGGCCCAGATTTGTTCGGGGTTGCCGAGCACCTCAGCAACTTCGAAAACATGTTCGGTCGGCAACGCCGGATTGCCGCCGTCCAGCGGCCACAGCCCGCGCACCGTGGCCAGGTAGTCGGTGCCATGAGCGTTAGTCAACTTCAGGATCACCGGTGTGGCGCTCGCCTTCTGCTGCAATGTCCAACGCCCAGCGGACGCGTTGGGCTCCAGCACAAACAAGTGCGAATTCCGCCAGGTGGTAACCCCAAATCGAGTTCGGGCCAGGCTCAGCGATTCGCCATAGACTGCATCCGACATTGGGAACAAGGCAATGCGCGAGGGGTATTCGATCCGCGACAGGGCGGTGCGCCAGGCAACCCACAGGCCACCCTCGCGATCAAACATCATTGCCTGCGCGCCGGGGGCCACGCCCAGATCCTCAGGCTCGATGCGCTCCTGCACCACGCCCTCGGCATCGACAATCGCCACGCCGCCGGTCTCCTCGGGCAGCACCAGCCGCCCCGGCAGGGGCTGCAATCCGATGCCAATGGGGAACCGGACACCCGCCAGCGTTGCCGCCGGGTTTCGGGTCGGTGGATTGCCCCGGTTCCATTCCCATAGGCCCGCAGGCTTCCGCGTGAGCGCGGTGAGGCGCCCTTCGGCAGACTCGACCAGGGTATCAACGCCGATCTCCGCAAATACTTCTCCGTTGGCAATCAGTGTCGGGCCGTTGCGGGTGACACTGCTAAGCCCGACGTGATTTTCCTGGACGTAGATCGCGTCATGGCCCTGGAATAACCGGCCAAAACCAGTCTTGCTGCGATAGCCGCGGAACTTGCCATCGGCGGCGCACACCAGCAGGGAGGTGGCGCGCACGCACCATTGCTGCTGGTCTTCGGCAAACTCCCAAAAATCGCCGCTGCCATGCAAGCCACCGGCAATCTCGCGATCCGGGTCTTGTGCGCGCAGCGGCGTCGTCATTTGCGGAAAAAACTTCAAGAACTCCGGCCCGCCAACCACCAAGCCACCACTGCGTGGCGCACCCAGCAAGGTGACGGCACCGGGACTCTCCAACGGCAGGCGACGCCAGCGACGGCCGTCAAACTCCAGCAACCCGGAACGGTCGCCCGCGTAGATCAAGCCCGCTTGCGACTGCGCCAGGGAATAGAACGGCGGCTCTGGATGGGCATCGTCCGCCTGCAACTGGCGCACCTCCCAGGTTTTTGCCGGCAAAACGCC
>PEUI01000266.1:0-147 GCA_002785585.1 Lysobacterales bacterium CG02_land_8_20_14_3_00_62_12 | reverse complement strand
GATACTTGGGCATTGACCTGCAACCGGGCTTGCGCGTAGCCTTGCCGACGGCTGCAGTTTTCGCTGCAGTCCGTCACACCATCAAGGGGAGAGTCCGATGCACAGTACTGACAATGGCGAAAATGGGGTTTCGGTTCCGGCGGCGCT
>PEUI01000348.1 GCA_002785585.1 Lysobacterales bacterium CG02_land_8_20_14_3_00_62_12 | reverse complement strand
GGCGCGGGCGACGGTGGCGCACGCGCAAATCGCCGGGCGCGAGCGCGCGCTGGCAGAACATGCGCTGGGCCTGGATCGTCTGCACGCCGGCCTGATCAAATTGCAGACCCGTCCGAGCCAGCTGCGCTGGTTGGCGCTGGCCGAGCGATTGCGGGTTGCCGATCCGGCGGTGATCGCCGGCTGGGAACGGCGCTATCAGCAGTTGCGTGCCGATCCCGAACGCCGCGCCTTTGCCGAGCGCGTCTTGCAAGGCGAGTTTCCGAGCGATTTGCAAATCGACTACGCACGCCAACCCGAGCGCCTGTTGACCTGCCTGCATCTGCAAGCGCTGGAGTCGGTGCTGCGCCAATCCGGCCGCGACTGCGTGGCGTTGGCGGAAAAAAGTATCGCCACCAGCGCCGATCTGCACCCGGCCCGCACCCGCAAACTATTCGAATTGGCCGATTGCGTGCAGTGGGTGGTCGATGCGCCGGCCCCGCACAAGATCAGTTCCGAACGCGCTTTTGTCTGCCGCATTTGCCATTCGCGGATCGAATCCGGGACCGGCGCAGCGTTCCCGGATTGAGCGCCCGGTGCCGTCGCCGATCAGCGCTTGGCGTCGAGCATCGGTAACTGCAAATGCTGTTCGCGGGCGCAGTCTCGGGCGATCGCATAACCGGCATCGGCGTGGCGCATGACGCCGCTGGCGGGGTCGTTCCACAACACCCGCGCCAGCCGTCGATCAGCGGCGTCGGAGCCATCGCAGACGATCACCACACCGGCGTGCTGGGAGTAACCCATGCCAACGCCGCCGCCATGGTGCAAGGAAACCCAGGTGGCGCCACTGGCGACATTGAGCATGGCGTTGAGCAGCGGCCAGTCGGAGACCGCATCGCTGCCATCGGCCATCGCTTCGGTCTCGCGATTGGGGCTGGCCACCGAGCCGCTGTCCAGGTGATCGCGGCCGATCACGATCGGTGCCGACACCTCGCCTGTGCGTACCATCTCGTTGAACGCCAGCGCCAGTCGCTGCCGATCACCGAGGCCGACCCAGCAGATCCGCGCTGGCAATCCCTGAAACGGGATGCGCTCGCGGGCCATCTGCAACCAGTGGTGCAATGGGTGATCGTTGGGCATCAGTTGTTTGACTTTGGCATCGGTGCGGTAGATGTCTTCCGGATCGCCCGACAAGGCCACCCAGCGGAACGGCCCGATACCGCGACAGAACAATGGCCGAATATAGGCCGGTACAAACCCGGGGATATCGAACGCCCGCTCACAGCCAACGTCGTGCGCCATCTGCCGGATATTGTTGCCGTAATCAAACGTCGGTATGCCCATGCGCTGAAATGCCAGCATCGCCGCAACGTGCGCGCCCATCGAAAGTTTTGCGGCATCGCGGGTGCGCTCGGGTTCGTCGACGCGGCGTTGCAGCCATTGCTCGACGCTCCAACCCATCGGCAGATAGCCGTTGATCGGATCGTGCGCGCTGGTTTGGTCGGTGACCGCATCCGGGCGTACCCCGCGGCGTACCAGTTCTGGCAGAATTTCGGCGGCATTGCCGCAAACCGCGATCGAGATCGCTTGGCCGGCCTTGGTGTAGCGTTCGATCCGCGCCAGCGCATCGTCGAGGTCGCTAGCCTGCTCATCGACATAATGCGTGCGCAGGCGCATGTCGATGCGCGACTGCTGGCACTCGATGTTGAGCGAGCACAAGCCGGCCAGCGATGCCGCCAGCGGTTGCGCGCCGCCCATGCCGCCGAGGCCGGCGGTGAGCAACCAGCGGCCACCCAGCTTGCCGTTGTAGTGCTGACGACCGAGCTCAACGAAAGTCTCGTAGGTGCCCTGCACGATG
>PEUI01000083.1 GCA_002785585.1 Lysobacterales bacterium CG02_land_8_20_14_3_00_62_12 | reverse complement strand
TTCATGCACCACGCTCCGCCAGCAACTCGGCGTACACCGCCAACGTCGCCGTTTGCATATCCTGCAAACGATAGCCACTGAAGACGCGCGGCTGCGGCCGCTGTTCCAGCAGCGCCAACGCGCGTGCCAGCAATGCCGGTTCGTCGGCCAGGGCGACCGCCCCCTCGGGAAAACATTCGACCAGCAGTTCACCGACACCGCCATGGGCGTAACCGAGCACCGGCACCCCCAAGTGCAGGGCTTCGATGACGGTGCGGCCAAAGGCTTCCGGCTTGCCCGAAAGCTGCAGGACCAAGGCACTGGCGCTCATCACCTCGCGCACATCGGCCCGCGGCGGCGTGATGACGATGCGCTGGCGCACCCCCAGCCGCGCGGCTTCCTGCAACAGCTCGTCCAGATAATGCTCGCGACCCGACTGCGCGGCGCCGAGCAAAATCAGTCGGGCGTCGGTGCCGGCAGCGCGCAGACCAGCGAGCAAACGCAACGCATCGTGGTGGCCTTTCAGACGCGTGCCCCGGCCCGGTAAACACAACCACGGTGCCCCCGCTGCTTGCGGATATTCCGCTTCGAAGCGCGCACGCCAGTCGCCACTGGCCCGATAGCCGCGGGCGAAGTGCGTCGCGTCGATGCCGCGCGGAATCACCCGCAGCCGGGTGGCGTCCAGCCCCGGATAGTGCGCCAGCAAATAATCGCGCACGGTGTTGGAAACCACGATCACGCGCTCGCCGCGGGTCATGATGGCGCTGTAGCGACCGACCGAATTGAGGCCGTGAACGGTGGTAACGAACGCCGGTCGACGCCCGCGCATCGTGCGCCAGGCCAGGTACCCCAACCAGGCCGGCAGGCGGGATCGGGCGTGCACGATATCGGCGCCCTGAAACAGCCGTCGCAACGCGAACAGATGACGCAAACCAAACGGCGACTTGACGCCGATCGCCAGCGGCCGGTGTTCGCCACCGCAAGCGGTTAGCGCGGCACACAAACGCCCCGGCGCCGACACCACAATCGCCCGGTGACCGGCGGCAACCAGGGCTTCAGCCACTTCCAAAGTCGAACGCTCGACGCCGCCGGCATCCAGCGCGGGCAACAATTGCACCACGGTCAAACGCCGGCTCACCGCTAGCGGCCGCGAGCTGATGATCGGCAAGCTACGCCGCCAACTGAAAGACCGCGCCGCAATAAGGGCACTTGGCGCTGCCGCCGGCTTCGATCGGCAAATACACGCGCGGATGCGAATTCCACAGTGCCATCGATGGCAGCGGGCAACTCAGCGGCAAGTCGGCGTGGCTCACCGTATAGCTCAGTTCGGCGTTGGCGGCGCGTTGCGCATTCTGGGCAGGATTGGCACGGGTCATGACGGTATCCCTGGAAGTAGAATCTGAAGTGCGGGAACTCGCTCCCATACGATTCAATCAGGCGTACAGGGCAAAATCCACCGTTGTTCGGTGTTTCGGCACGGTGGGTTTCACCCACCCTACTGCTGCTGCGCGGGGGCCGCTTCCGCAGCCGGTTTTGGCAGATTTTGATACGCCTCGCTATCGATCCGGATAGCCACCGTATCGCCGAGCATGCCGGGATAAATCTTGATGCCGAAATCGGCCCGATAGATCACCGCCTTGGCGACAAATCCGGCGGCCGGCACTTTGCGCATCGGGTGCATATCCAGCGTACGCATGCGCACATCCAGCGTCACCGGATGGGTGACGCCATGCAGGGTGAGATCGCCGACAACACTGAAATGGCCGGTATCGATCGGCTTTACCGCGGTACTGACAAATTGCATTTCCGGGTACTTGGCGACCTCGAAAAAATCGGCCGTGCGCAAAT
>PEUI01000372.1 GCA_002785585.1 Lysobacterales bacterium CG02_land_8_20_14_3_00_62_12 | reverse complement strand
AAACCAATCGCGCCCAGGGTCAGCAACAGCGGCACCAGCGCGATATTGATGAACTTCAGGCGGCTGCCAAGGCGCTCGATATCCGCATCAAGCTGGCGTCGCACCTGACGCAGATCCTTGCGGATGCTGACTTTCTGCTGCTGAAATTTTTCCAGTTCGGCTTGTTGTTCGGGCGACAGGATCATCGCCGATTCGGCGCTCTTGCCGCTTTGCAACTCGGTGAGCTTGCGCTCGGTTTCGCTGAGCTTTGCCTGCAGATCTTGTTCCCGCATCCGGTATTTGCGATCGGCTTCGCGCTTCAAGGCATCGACGGTGGTGAACGGCCGCAGCGAGCTGGCGCGACCGCGGATGCCGATCAGGGCGCTGGAACCGGCCAGATTGTCGATCGCGTTGATGACGAAATCGCCGTTGTTGGCAAACGCATTCAGCAGTCGCTGCCCAAGAAAGTTTTGCACCTGTACCCACAAGCGGTCGGTGAGCAGGTCGGTATCGGCGACCACCAGCAGATGCACCGCGGCTTTGGAGGCGGCCAGGTGGGCGGGGTTGTTGCGCTCCGGAAACGCGGTCGTCAGCTTGCCGTCGAGGCGACCGGCCAGCACGTAGTGTTCTTTGGTCGCCGCAAAGCCGTTGTAGAGCTCGGCTGGGTCCTGGGTGAACTTGACGCGCTCGACATCGGTGAGCATGGCGTCGCCGCTCGATTGCACCAGTGGCGTGAGTTTGAGTGGGGATTGGTCACTGACACTGAAATGACCAGTGCTGGCGAAGTTCAGGCTTTGCAACTGGGCGGTGGCGATCTCGTCGGCATTCAGGCTGGCTTTGGTCAGTCCCAGGATCGCCAGATGACGCACCGGCGGCGCGTTCTGCGAGACTTGCACCGGCAGCGCGTTGCCGGCATCCAGCACGATCTTGCCGGGGTCGTATTCCACGCCCCAGGCGGCGAACAGTTTCTTCAAGTCCGAACTCTTGCTGGCGAACATCTGCGCTTGCGGGTTTTCGGGATCGTTGCCGCTGGTATCGGTCTCGGCGATCGGATCGACAAACACCGCTAAGCGGCCACCGCGCAGCACGAATTGGTCGATGGCGTATTGCAGATCATCGCTGAGGGCTTTCGGATGCACCAGCAGCAACGCTTGCATATCGGCGGGCAGTTCTTTGGTGACCTCGGGATTGAGCAGGCGCAGGTCGAAAATGTCACCAAGTTCCTGGTACACCGCCCAACCCTCGGTGGTGCTGCGGCTGGCGGCGTCGAAACCGCCAGCCATGTTGAGGCTGGTAATCACGCCGACCACGGGCTTCTGATTGACCGCCAGACTATGGATCAACTTGACCACGTCGTATTCGAGAAAAGCCTCTTTGTCGGGCTGAAAAAACGGAATCACCGACTGGCCATCGGTAGCGTTGGTACCGGCCAGTCCGAAATAGACGTTCTCGCCCGCAGCGCCCAATGGCACGGCCTGCACACCAAGCGCGGTGGCGCGGTCCTCTTCCTCGGAAAAAGCCGGTGGGTCGATGATGCTGAGACGGATTTTGCCGTGACTTTTCTGGGTCATTTCTTCCAGCAGTTCGCGCACGCGCACCGAATAATTGCGCAGCATCGGCAGGTTGGCGCTGCCACGATCAGAGTAGTAGAAGTACAGATTGATCGGTTCGGGAATCTCGGCCAGCACCTGGCGACTGCCGGCCGAAAGCGTGAACAAGCGGTTTTCGGTCAGGTCCAGGCGGATGCCGCGCAGCAAGACATTGGCCAGCACCAGCACGGCGATCAGCAACACCGCCAACAGGGCGAGCGAGCTGCCGGTCAGTGCACGTCGATTCAAATTCATCATCTCGGGTCTCGTAAGGGATGGGGAACGCTGCGCGAAGCAGGCGGCTAGTCAGCTTTTTTCAGGTCGATGACGACCGCACTGGCGTACAGCCAAAAACCGATCATCAGCACGAAATAGACCAGGTCGCGCAAGTCCAGTACGCCCTTGCTGATGGATTGGAAGTGGGTCAGGAACGACAGTCCGGCGATCGCGTCGATCACCGCCAGCGGCAGGCCGATGCCGCGGAAAAAATCGAGCACCAGCGGCCAACCGGCCAGCAAAAGCAGAAAACATATCGCCACGGTCAGAATGAAGGCGATCACCTGATTGCGCGTCAACGCCGACAGGCAACTGCCGACGGCGAGAAAGGCGCCAGCCATCAACAGGCTGCCCAGGTAACCGGCAACGATGACGCCGTTGTCCGGGTCGCCAAGATAATTGACCGTGAGCCACATCGGAAAGGTCATCGCCAAAGCGATCCCGACAAACGCCCAGGCGGCGAAAAACTTGCCGAGTACCGCCTGCCACATGGTCACCGGCAGGGTGAGCAGCAGTTCGATGCTGCCGGACTTGCGTTCCTCCGCCCACAGCCGCATGGCGACCGCTGGGATCAGAAACAAATACAGCCACGGATGAAAATTGAAGAACGGCAGCAGATCGGCTTGGCCGCGTTGGTAGAAGCCGCCCAGATAAAAACTGAAAGCGCCGGCCAACACCAGAAAAATGACGATGAAAACATAGGCCACCGGGGTCGCGAAATAGCTCCGCAATTCACGCCGGAACAAGATGTTGATCATGTGTTTGCTGCTCATGTTCATGCGATTTCCTTAGACCATGACCGCTTCGGTCGCGGCCGTTTGCGTAATTTGCCGAAACACTTCGTCCAGCCGCCCTTGCTCCAGCGCGATCTCGTGGAACGGAAAATGGTTCTGTCGCAGGGCTTCGGTGACGGCGGCAAAAATTTGTTGGCCCGGGCGCGGGAACGCGGTCACCCGCCCATCCTGCGGATCGATCACCACGGCGGCGACATCGGCAATCCGGGTCAGCAGTTCCTGCGCCGCCTTGGCATTGTCGGTGCTGAGCGATACCGCCTGGTGGTAGCGCGAACGCGCCTCCAGGCCAGCGGGGGTGTCATCGGCCAGCACCCGGCCATCGGCGATGATGATGGCGCGATCACAGACGGCGTGGACTTCTTCCAGAATGTGCGTCGACACGATGATGGTTTTGTCTTTCGCCATGGCGTGGATCAGGGCGCGGACTTCTTGTTTCTGGTTGGGATCGAGGCCGTCGGTGGGTTCGTCGAGCACCAGCACCTTGGGGTCATGCACGATCGCCTGGGCGAGGCCGACCCGGCGGCGAAAGCCCTTCGACAAGGTATCGATGGTTTGCGTCATCACCTTGCCGAGATTGAGTCGACCGATGGCGTCGTCGATGCGCCGACGCCGGGTCTCGCCGCGCAAGCCACGGACATCGGCAATAAAGTCGAGGAAGCCGGCAACGTTCATTTCGCCGTAGCTGGGCGCGCCTTCCGGCAGGTAACCCAGCACCTGCTTGGCCTGGATCGGCGCGGTCTGCACATCGAAGCCACACACCGAGACCGAGCCCGCGCTGGGGGTCAAAAATCCGGCGATCATTTTCATGGTGGTGGATTTGCCGGCTCCATTCGGACCCAGAAAACCCAATACTTGGCCGGGGGTAACGGTGAAGCTGATGTGATCGACGGCTTTCAGATCGCCATAGTGTTTGCTGAGTTCGCGGGTCTCGATCATGGGTTTTCTTCGGCTCGGGATGGGTAAGTGGCTGGCAGATCCAGGGGACGGCTGGCGCTGCTTGGGCAGGTCGCGTTCAAGGCGCGAGCCAGACCATGGTTAATCAAAGAAAGTTCCTGCGGAAGATCGGCTGGAGTCGGCCGAAAAAAACGCCCCGCGCTGGCGGGGCGATCAGGTGTCGGCAAGGCGGCTTGTCAGCAGACAGTCGTGGACTGCGCAAGCATTGCCTTGGGCGGCGCTGCCAGCCGCCATTGGCGATACGAATTACTTGAAGGCCACCGGCAGGTAGACGCGCGTCTCCGGCCAGCCGGTTTGTTCGTCGGCATCGGTGATCCATTCCTCGAATTGGCCGACGCCGTCCCAGGCAAATTCGTAACCGTTGGTCAGCGCGTAGGCACGCAACGCCTCGCGCGGGCCACGCGGCGCGCCAATGCCGGCGCGGGCGCGGCGATAAACCACGGCCAGCGCTTTGCCTTGATACGCCGTACCGATGCGAACATTGCCGCTCGGCGTGAAATCGGCGGCGGCTACTGGGTAGGCCATGCTGGCGTCCACGGCTTCCTCGCCGACGATATTGATGATGCGCAATTTTGGCCCCGATGCGCTGATGCCCTTGCTGGACATGAAGACTTCAACCTGCTTCCACGAGCGCTCCATCAGCGGTAGCGCAATGTCATCCCACTTTCTGGGAGCGATCGGCACGCCACCGCCGACATAGAGAATCGGTCCGCCGTAACGTTCCACTTCTTCGATGCCCATCTGGCTGTAATCGATCAGCGGCACGGTGGCCATAAAAGTGGCAAAGCGCTGCAACGAGGCTTCCATATCCTCGCCCAGGTTGCCATCCAGATACATGCCCTTGAAGCGGCCGAGGAGGTTCCAGCCGTAATCGATGCGGACATCCCACTGCAGATTGACCGCACGGGTCTTGCCGTCTTCCACCAGACGGAAGCTGGAACGCTTGTTGCGGCCGGCCCAGTCATTTTCCAGGCTCATGCGGATCAGTGCTTCGCTTTGCTTTAGCCTGCTGGCGGTGACTTGCAGGTTGCCGACGCCGGCCTTGCCGCCTTCGGACGCGGTGAAGTCGATCCGTGCGCCGACCCCAAGGCGTTCGCCGGAACGCGCCACATTCATGCCGGGATCGGTCGCTGCCCAGGGGCTCCAATCGGCGAAGCGATGAAAGCCGTTGAGCGCCGCGTAGACCTGGCTGATCGGATTGCCGATCTCGACCTTGCGCTGAACATGCGCGGTCTTCGGCAGGAACAAACCCACCACCAGAAAGAAGGCGATGGTGAGTGCAATGGCAGAAACAACTTCAATGATTCGGAGCATGGGAGTGGGGACCGTCAGCAAGTAAGCCGACGAATGGTACTGAACCTTGAGGGCAAAACGCCATCACTGGATGAAAATTGCCGGATTTCCGCGGTCACCGGCCGGTCTTGGCGCGTCCAATTGGTCGCCGCTGTGGGGGCTTCGATGCCGATCAAGCGAGCGTGCGACCGACCGCAAACCGGGCGCCGTGCGTTCACACGATGCCGATTTCAAAAGCCTTCAGCACGGCGCGGGTGCGGTCGCGGACACCGAGTTTGGAGAGGATGTTGGAGACATGGTTTTTCACCGTGCCTTCGGCGACGTTGAGCGAATTGGCGATTTCCTTGTTGCTGTAACCGCCGGCCATCAGCCGCAGAATCTCGGTTTCGCGCTCGGTCAGCGCATCGGGTTGTTCCAAGCTGGCAAACTGGTTGTGCATGTGTTCCAACCCGGCCAGCAGGCGTTCGGTCACCACCGGTTTGACCAGAGAACCACCGGCAGCGACGGCTTTGACGGCATCGACCAGTTGTTCCAGCGACACATCCTTCAGCAGAAATCCGCGGGCACCGGCTTTGAGTCCGGCCAACACCAGTTGCTCGTCATCAAAGGTGGTCAGGATGATGGTTGGCGGCAAACTGCCCAGCGCATGGAGCTGCTTGAGTACATCCAGACCGGAGAGCTTGGGCATGCGCATGTCGAGCAAGACGACGTCGGGTTTGACCCGCGGGATCACCTCGATGGCCTGCGCGCCATCGGCGGCTTCGGCCACCACCCGAATGCAGTCAGACAGTTCCAGCAGGCTGCGAATACCTTGGCGCACCAAGGTTTGATCGTCTACCAGGCATACGCTAATCATTGGTTCACCTCGGTCGGTAGCGTTACTTTGAGGGCAAATCCACGCCCTGGTGCAACCTCGAATTGGACGACACCCGCCAGATCCTGGATGCGTTCCTGCATGCCGCGCAGGCCATTGCCGATGGCGAAATCGGCGGCGCCTTTACCGTCGTCGCGCGATTCGAACACCACCTGGCTGCGGTCGGCGGTCAACCAAAACCGCCACCACAGATGGTTGGCATGGGCGTGGCGCACGGTATTGGTCAGCGTTTCCTGGGCGGCGCGCAGCAGCACATGGGCGATGCGTGGGTCGTCGATTTCGAACGGTTCGGGCAGGTCGAGGTGTACCGTGGGGGTCGGCAGACCCTCGATCAGCGCCCGCAGCGCCAGTCCCAAGTCGATGTCCGCGTCGTGGCGCATGCGGCTGACCGCCTCGCGCACGTCCGACAGCAACAACCGCGCCACCGATTGTGCCTGGCGGACTTTATCTTGCGCCGTCCCGCTGACCAGATGGCAGGCAACTTCCAGGTTGAGCGTGAGCACGGTCAGGTGGTGACCGATCAGATCGTGCAATTCGCGGGCGATGCGCACCCGTTCGGCGACGCGGCTGGACTCGGCGAGCAGGGCGCGGGTGGCGCGTAGTTCGGCATTCAGACGGCGCTGTTCTTCGCGCTCCTGCGCCTGGCCCTTGGCGATAAACGAAGTGACAAAGGTGAAACTGCAAAATCCCAGATACAAAAAACTCTGCAAGAAAGCGTCGAACCAGCCGTACAGCGGCTCGCCCTGGGCATCTTCGAAGCCGAGAAAAATCGGCACCAGACTAAGGTTGCTGGCGATCATCCAGGCCAGTCCGACCGCTGTTGGCAACAGCCACGGCAACACCCCGGCGATCACCAGCAGCAGCATCGCCGACAGCCCGCTCTGGCTGAACCAACTGATCGCAATCGCGGAACCATTCATCGCAATCAGCAGCGGTAGGCGGGTCCAGCCGGGACGATTGGCGGCGAGTCCGGCGGTAACGAACCAGTACGCCAAGCCAAAGCCGAGGTAGGCCAACCACCAGCCGGAGAGCGCCGTCAACAGTTCTGAATTGAGGCTTTGCGACCAGCCCTGGCGGTCGCCGAGGGCGCTGCGCGCTTCCTGATCGAGCCACTGCCCAGTTTCACGCAATAGCGGTGTACCGACGCACGCGAAGGTGAATAGCCCGGCGTAGCGCAACCAGTCCACCTGATCGAATCGGGAGAGGCGCATGCGCGCCATCATAAATGCAAGCCAGCATCCTGTATGTGCCAGAAGTGCGGTTTGGCTTACCGCCAGGTCGAGTCGGCAAGCGAATGGCGTCGTAGCGGCAGGCGCGAGCCCGGCCGCTTGTCGCCGAATGCGCTGACACTAAACGGTCAATGTCAATGGCTTTCGCGGTAAACAATCGCTGCCATAATGGCCAGCCGTCACTCAAGCGACTGAAGCTCTCCATGCTACTGATGATCCGAGATGTGCTCGAAGCCGAACTGCCGCAGGTGCTGGCGCTGAACAATCGGGTTGGCCCGAGTATCTTGCCGTTGACCGCCGAGCGGCTGCGTGGGCTGTACGCCAACGCGGTGTACTTTCGGGTTGCCGAGATCGACGGCGAGCTGGCCGGCTTCCTGATCGCGCTGGACCCGCAGTCGCAGTACGAAAGTCCCAATTTCCGCTGGTTCCAATCGCATTACGCCAACTTTGTCTACATCGACCGGATCGTCGTGGCAGCGCGCTTTCGGCGCCATGGCCTGGGTCGAATTTTTTATGCGGATGTGCAAAGTTTCGCCGAACTGCGGGCACCGTATCTGGCCTGTGAGATATTTCTGGAGCCCAGAGACGACGCCGCGGTGCTGTTCCATGGCACTTACGGCTTTCGCGAAGTGGGCCAACAGACGATGGCCGATGAGCGCCGCGTCGGTCTGCTGATGAAAGAGCTGTGCAGTTTTCCCTGGGTGCAGCAAACCTATTTTGCTGCGGGCCAGGCCGCGCTGCCGGAGTTGCCTTGGTTGGTCGCCCGGCGGCCAGCGCCGAACCCACCACGCCACGCCCAAACCGTCTGAAGGCGCGGTGTCGTGATTGCAACGGCCGCGGCGCAACCGGTGCTGTCCGCTGACCGCGTGATGCGGTTTCATCAAGTGGCGCCGGCGCCAGTGCGGGCGCTGCTGGCCGAGTTTGGGCTGAGTTTGTTGGTGGTCGCCGCCAGCGATCCGATTCCGGGCAGCTATTGGGGCGTGCCCGAAGCAGGCGTGATTGCGGATCGGGTATGGGTGCGTGCCGACACACCGATCCATTCGCTCCTGCACGAGGCCTGCCATTTGATTGTGCTGCCGGCGCTGCGGCGGCGGGCCGTGCACACCGATGCCAGCGACAGCCAGATCGAAGAAGACGCGACCTGCTATCTGCAATTGCTGCTGGCCGACCGCATCCCGGGCTTCGGCCGCGACCGCGCTTTTCTCGACATGGATGCCTGGGGCTATACCTTTCGACTTGGTTCGGCGCGTCTTTGGTTCGAGCAAGATGCCGAGGATGCGCGGGCGTTTTTGCAGGCGCGTGGTTTGGTTTGAGGTTTGG
>PEUI01000085.1:3677-11979 GCA_002785585.1 Lysobacterales bacterium CG02_land_8_20_14_3_00_62_12 | reverse complement strand
CCACTTTGTGCGCCTTGCAGGCGAACGAAAGTCCGGCGCAATCTGCGCAAGTTATTTCTGCGCGACGGCTTACTGTCTCCACCATGGGGTCTCCGTTGCGGGTTTTGGGTATCAATGCTGGCGGTTGATCATCACGGCAATCCCTTCAGTGACGCCATACTGGCCCGCAATTGTTTGGCAGCAGGTTTGGCCTCTTTCAGTAGCTGATTCCAATCGTCGGGCGGGTGGCCGCGCGCGAGCATCTTGCGAAACACCCGGTACGCATCGTCACCATTTTCATAGGCACGTTTCGTATCCTCATCGTTCACCCACGCCAGCACGATCACTTTGCTGGGCGCGTGGTAGCGAAAGAACAAGCGGTATTGCTGGAAAAATTTAGCCCGAAACCAGTGCTTGTAGTTGTCGCCGAGCGTGTTGCCTTGTCGGTACTCCGACCCCGTCGGGTCTTGCGGGATGACATCGAATGCCAGTTTGGCGACCGCCGCCAGCCTCTTGTTGGCGTTCTTCTTTACGTAGCCGACGGGGTCTTTTCCCTTCAATACCTTGACCTGCCGGACGAAGGTTTCAATTTGCGCGAGAAATAGCGGGTGCGCGAAAACCGTCCAACCGTGGATGAGCAAGGGCGCGGGCTTGCTGTTACTCATTCATCGTCCGCTGACAGGGGGGTATCGAGATCGACTTCGATACCGCCGGTCAACGATTGAAGGTGTTGCACGAAGTCGGAATCGATGGCCTGCAGGCGCTCCGGATGGCTGGCGATATCGCGCGCCAGGAAACCCAGGAACTGACCGAGCACCGGGTCGTCAACTTCGGGGGCATCCACGCGCGTCAGTACGATTTCGCCGCCGGGGTGGATCGTGTAGTGGATCTTGTCGCGCTTGCCAAGCCGAAGGATGCGACGCACCGTCGCCGGCACTGTGGTCTGGTAGCGGTCGGTCAGCGTGGACTCAACTTCAAGGGTGGCAGCCATAGCGCGCTCCGATTCAAGGGATGTACAGCAGCTATGGTAATGCAATCGCCTTGCCAGGTAAATGCAACTGCATTACCTGTGAATCAAAGCTGTCCAGTCTCCGGGTCGAGTGGCGATCATGCGGGTGGTCGGTCACCGCAACACCGTGCCCGCCATTATCGCTGCGCTCGGCGGACCTGCCGTCGCGGCGATCACCGATGACGACTACAGCCAGCTTTACCTGCTCTGGCTCGGCGCCGGTCCCCCGCGTTTGCTGACGGCGAAATATTGAGCCGAAATGGCGAGCCTGAAGATGGCGCCTAAGCGCCGCGCACGCGCAGCGTCAGGCCCTTCAGGAAATTGCGCAGCAGTTGATCGCCGCAGGGGCGAAAGTTGCGGTGATCCTGTTGGCGGAACAAAGCAGAAAGTTCGGGTTTGGAAACCGGAAAACCGGCATCGTCAAAGATCTGGTGCAGGTCGGCTTCTTTCAGCTCAAAGGCGACCCGGAGTTTTTTCAGCACGACGTTGTTGTTGATGCGCGAGGGCACCGCTCGCGGCGGCTGGTCCGGGTTCGGACCGCGGCGGTGGATCACCAAACCATCGAGAAAATGCGCCAGCAGCAGATCGCTGCATTCGGCGTAGCCGTCGGCGTCGTCTTTTTTCAGGAACGCCTGCACATCGGCTTGGTTGATGGCGAAATCGGCAGCGGCCAGTTGCGTGATCGCCACCACCTTGCTGTCGCTCAGATCCAGCAGATAGCGGATGCTGCGGAGTACGTCGTTGTTGATCATGAAATCACACCGGGGGCTCAGGTTCGGGACGCATCCTAACCGGTTTTTGGCACCGCTCCGACCGATCCTTTTGTCACTGGTGCAGCGCCGCCAGCACGGTGCCATCAGCCAACGCTTGCTGCGGCAAGCGCAGGTGGCAAGGCTTTATAGGATGTGGGTGAGCGCAGCGGTTTTTGACGGCGACGGCCAGTCACCCCAACACCGACAGAGCGGGCGTGATGACCGTCCTCGCCAGTCGACGCTGGCAAGCCGTTGGGCATCGCTGCGCTCAGCCCAACCTATCGAGATCTGTTGCCCGCAGCGGCGGCTCGACGCGGGCGAGTTGAACGCCGAAGCCTGGTCGGTCGGCGGACGCCGATCCCGCCGTGAGCTGACGTGGTACAAAGCGCCACCGCGCTTGCTGCTGAGCGGAGGGGATAGCGTCCTTCCGGCAACGGTTGCTGCAGCAACGCTTCACCTCACTCGAACCGGGATCGCCATGAACGTATTGCGCACCGCCGATCAGCGTTTTGCCGGTTTGCCCGGTTATCCGTATGCGCCGCACTATGTGGAAGTGCCCGGTGGCAGCGTCGCCGCGCGTTTGCGCATGCATTATCTGGACGAAGGACCGGCGACGGCGGCACCGGTGTTGTTGTTGCATGGCGAGCCGAGTTGGTCGTATCTGTATCGACGCCTGGTCGCGCCATTGGTGGCGGCGGGTCAGCGCGTGGTGGCGCCGGATCTGATCGGTTTTGGCCGCTCCGACAAGCCGACGCAGTTGGCGCACTACAGCTATCAGTCGCATATGGATTGGATGCAGGCGTTTGTGCAGGCGCTGGATTTGCGCAACATCACGCTGGTTTGCCAGGACTGGGGCGGGCTGATCGGGTTGCGGTTGTTGGCCGAAGCGCCAGAACGGTTTGCGCGGGTGGTTGCGGCCAATACGTTTTTGCCGACCGGCGATCAGCCGCCTGGCGAAGCGTTTTTGGCTTGGCGCAAGTTTTCCCAGGAGGTGCCGGTGTTTCCGGTCGGTGGCATTGTCGCGCGCGGATGCACCAAGCCGCTGACCGACGCGATTCAGGCCGCCTACGATGCGCCGTTTCCGGACGAGACTTACAAGGCCGGCGCGCGGGCGTTTCCGCTGTTGGTGCCGGTGACGCCGAACGATCCGGCGGCGGCCGCCAATCGTCGCGCCTGGCAAGTGCTCGGCACCCTCAAGCTGCCGTTTCTCACCGCCTTCAGCGACGGCGATCCGATCACCCGTGGCGCCGATGCCATCTTGCAGAAAAGGATTCCCGGCGCCGCCGGCCAGCCCCATGTCACGATTCCGGGCGGCGGCCACTTCCTGCAAGAAGACTGCGGTGAGGCGCTGGCCGCCGTGGTGGTGGATTTCATCGCGCGCAGCGCAGGCGATGCCGATCCAGCCAGTCCGGGCACCGACGCGGCGACTCGCATCGCGTCGAGTTGCTAATGGCGATTCATCGTCGGTAGTGCAGAATGCGCTTTCCGCGCGCAGTGGCCAGACGCGCATCCACTTGAGTAGTTGTCTTGAATCCTCTACCGCACCCGCCACTGCGTTGGCCGCAACGTTTCCTGATCGGTCTGACCGTGCTGACCTGGGGGTTGGTGACCTGGTTTTGCCTGCTCAGCATCGATAGCGCGATCGAGCGCAGTTTTGTCGTCACGGTATGGGTGGCAACCGCGCTGACGGTGGGCTTCTGGAGCCGCCGCGCCTGGTTTGGAATGCTGGCGGCCAGCGCTTTTTATGGTTTGATGTGGTCGGCCAGCGCGCTCAAGTTTCAGTACCTGGAAGTGCCGGCGATTGCGCCCGACCTGTACTACTTTTTCTCGCTCGACACGGTGAAGGTGATCGCCGGTTATCCCTTGCTGGCGGTCGCTTGCCTGGCCTTGCTCGGCGGGATTCCGCTCTTGCTCTGGCTGGCGTGGCGGTCCGAGCCGTCGGCCGATTGGTCGCGCCATCCGGCGCCCCGGCGCCGCTGGGGACGCCGCGCTGGCGTTGGCTTTGGTCTGTTGATCTTGGCGATGAGCTTGACGCCGCAGGGCGTCTTCGGCACGGTTTACGGCAAGCCGATGTGGCTCGCGGTCAACGACCAGAGCTTTATTGCCGATTTCATTATTTCGTTTTACGACACCCAGATCCAGATTCCACCAGCCAGCGTCGCCGCCGATCCGGCGATTGACTGGACCGCGGCCAGCGCGCCCGACAGCGCTGCCGGGGCGGTGGCCGCGGCGGACCCGGCGCCATCGCCGGATATCGTTGCGGTGCTCGAAGAGAGCACCTTCGACCCAAACCAGATCGTGGTCTGCCGTAAGCAACCGTTATGCCAGCGCGCCATGTTCAAGCCCGATGCGCGCACGTTGGCGCATGGCCTGCTCGGCGTGCACAGTTTTGGTGGCGGAACCTGGACCGCTGAGTTCTCGCTGATTACCGGGCTGGTGCATACCTTGTTTGGTAACGCTGGACTGTATGCGCCTTACAACCTGGCGCCGCGCGTGCAGTTCAGTGTGGCGAAGTCATTGCGTGCGCAGGGTTACCGGGTGGTCGGCCTGTATCCGACCGGTGCCGATTTTCTTAACGGCCGCAACGCCTATCGCAACTACGGGTTCGATCAGCTTTACGATGGCATCGAACTCGGATTGCCGCATTTGGCGCGGGATCAGCAGGTGTTCGCTTTGTTTTGGAAGCTCTACCAGCAAGAAAAACAGGCGCACCCGGACCAGCCCTTGTTTTTTTTCGTGTTGACCCTGCACCAGCACGGACCGCACATGACGGCGTTGCGAAAATTGCCGGCGCCCTACAACCGTGCGCTGTTTCTGCATCGACTGGGCAAGAAAAAAGATCTGGACGACTGGCTCAATCTCAATCTTGCCAACTATTTGCAGCGCAACGCCGAATCCGATGTCGCCATGGGCGACTTGGAAAAGCGCCTGCTGGATCGCAAACAACCGACCCTGCTGCTGCATTTTGGCGACCATCAACCGTCCTTTGATGGCGCGATGATGGTGCTCGACAAGGCGCTACCAGCCGACTGGGGCGAGCATCCGCAATGGGCGACCTACTACCTGCTGAAGTCCAACATTGCCAACGCGCCGCGGTTCCACTATCCGACGCTCAACCTTGCCTACCTGGGTGGTTTGCTGATGCAGGCTGCGGGCATTCCACCCAACGCCTATTACACCGCCAACCGACGATTGCGCGAACGCTGCGACGGGCGTTACGAAGAATGCGCCGACCCGCGCTGGCTGCCGAGCTACCACGACTATATTTTTCGCCAGCTCAAAGTGCTCGGCGAAGAGTAGCTTTCACGCAGCAGAGGCGTAAGCACCGTCGATGAAAGACGCTGCGCGGGTGCGATGTCGGGCAAGGGCAGAGATCGTGAAACGACTTGATGGCACTGACCGCGAAAGCGGACCACCCAAAAACCGCGCTCCGCTTCCGGCTGAGTTGGGCATCGCTGCGCTCACCCCAACCTATGTGTTTCACGCTGACCGTAGACCAAGCCGGTGACTGCGCTGATCGCGCCGATGCCGGTTGCCGGCCGCGCTACTGAAATATTTATTCGCTTCCCGAAACCGCTTGCGGGTGCGAAACTGCGCGAATGAAAAACTTGCTGCGAGTGTGGGTCGGGATGGTGTTCGCCGCCAGCGCATTGCCGGCGTTGGCCTGGGGTCCCCATGGCCATCAACTGGTGGCAGAGATTGCCGCCCGCCAGCTTGAACCCGGGCCGCGTCTGGCGGTGGAAGGTTTGCTCGGCGACCGTGCCGATCTGGCCATGCGTGACGCCTCGACCTGGCCGGACGAGGTGCGCGAGCAACCGGATTATCGCGCCACCGGGCCGCTGCACTACGTCAATTTTCCGCGTGGGCAGTGCCACTACCGGGCGCGCCGCGACTGTCGCGAAGGGCGTTGCATCGTCGCTGCCATCAATCACTACGTCGCGCTGCTCGCCGATCGCCAGGCGAGCACGCCCACCCGCGCCGAGGCGCTGCGCTTTGTCATCCATCTGGTCGGCGACATTCACCAGCCCCTGCACGCTGCCTGGAAGGATGATCGGGGCGGCAATGACTTTCAGGTGCGTATCGGCCGCGAAGGCCGCAATCTGCATTCGTTGTGGGATGACACGCTCGCCAGGCTGGGCGGCTTGAACGTGCGCGAACACGCCGACCAATTGCTGCAATCGCCGATGCCGGGCGCGCGCCTGCAATGGAATCGGCAGGCAACGGTGGCCTGGGCCGAGGAATCCTGCCGGGCAGTGGTGCTCGGGGTTTATCCGGCGTCGGCAGACATCGACCCGGACTATCTGGCGCGGATGCGACCAATCGCCGAAGGTCGGATGGAGTTGGCCGGGCGACGTCTCGCAGTGCTGCTCAACCAAGTGTTGGCGACCGGTTCAGCGGACCGACGACCGAAGACCGACAACTGAAAACCGATAGTAGATTGCAGAACGTGGCCGGGCGCGCCCACAACTACCGCTTTCACCAGCCCATCGCCCTGTAAAAATAGTTGCAAACTGCCGCTACAGAATCGGCGCAATTGACCGAGGTCAAAGGTGCCGATGCTGCGCTCTGGCAGACTTCGCCAGTGAATTTCAACCGGAGGTGCCATGCAGAACGCAGACGGCTTTTATAACGACAAGGTGGTGCGACAGTTTGCGGTGATGACCGTGGTCTGGGGCATCGTCGGCATGCTGGTCGGGGTGATTATTGCCGCCCAGCTGTATTTTCCCTCGCTCAACTTCAATATCCCGTGGCTGAGCTTTGGCCGACTGCGGCCCTTGCACACCAACGCGGTGATCTTCGCGTTCGGCGGCTGCGGCATTTTTGCCACCAGCTACTACATCGTGCAGCGCACTTGCCATGCGCGCTTGTTCTCCGACAAGCTGGCGGCGTTTACCTTCTGGGGCTGGAATCTGGTGATCGTACTGGCCGCGATCACGCTGCCGCTGGGCATCACCCAGAGCAAGGAATACGCCGAGCTGGAATGGCCGATCGACCTGTTGATTACCGTGGTGTGGGTGGCTTACGCGGTGGTGTTCTTTGGCACCATTGCCAAACGCAAAATGCCGCACATCTTTGTCGCCAACTGGTTTTTTGCCGCCTACATCATCACCATCGCGCTGCTGCATATCTTCAATAATCTGGCGATTCCGGTGACGCTGACCAAGTCCTACAGCGTTTATTCGGGCGCGGTGGATGCCATGGTGCAGTGGTGGTACGGCCACAACGCGGTCGGCTTTTTTCTGACCGCGGCGTTCCTCGGCATGATGTATTACTTCGTGCCCAAGCAGGCCAATCGGCCGATCTACTCGTATCGCCTTTCGGTGGTGCATTTCTGGGCGCTGATTTCGATCTACATGTGGGCCGGCCCGCACCATTTGCTGTACACCGCGCTGCCGGATTGGGTGCAGTCGATCGGCATGGTGTTCTCGCTGATCCTGCTGGCGCCGAGTTGGGGCGGCATGATCAACGGCATGATGACGATGAACGGCGCCTGGGACAAACTGCGCACCGATCCGATCCTCAAGTTCATGATCGTGTCGCTGTCGTTTTATGGCATGAGCACGTTCGAGGGTCCGATGATGTCGATCAAGACCGTGAACTCGCTTTCGCACTACACCGACTGGACCATCGGCCATGTCCATTCCGGCGCGCTCGGCTGGGTGGCGATGATCACCGTTGGCTGTATCTACAGCGTGTTGCCACGGGTGCTCAATCTCAAGTCGATGTATTCGATCAAGTGGATCGAATCGCACTTCTGGATTCACACCATTGGCGTGGTGCTGTACATCACCTCGATGTGGATCGCCGGGGTGATGCAGGGCCAGATGTGGCGATCAGTCAATGACGATGGCACTTTGACCTACACCTTTGTCGAGTCGCTGAAGGCCACCTATCCGTATTACCTGGGGCGGTTGGTCGGCGGCGTCATGGTGTTTTCCGGCATGTTGCTGATGGCGGCCAACGTCATCAAAACCTTCTCCATGGCGCGCACTGTCGAGCCGGTGGCGATTCCCGCTGTTGCCCACGCCTGAGCTGGAGAGCAAAGCCATGAACCATGAAAAAGTAGAAAAGAACATCGGCCTGATGGGCATCCTCATCGCCATCGTGGTGGCGGTGGGTGGCCTGATCGAAATCGTGCCACTGATGTATCAAGCGCAAGTAGTGCAGCCGCTGCCGGGGGTGACGCCGTATCCGCCGTTGCTATTGGCCGGACGCGATGTCTACGTGCGCGAAGGTTGCTACAACTGCCACTCGCAGATGATCCGCACCTTGCGCTTCGAGACCGCGCGTTACGGCCACTTTTCGCTGGCCGGTGAATCGGTCTACGACCGTCCGTTCCAATGGGGCAGCAAGCGCACCGGGCCGGATCTGGCGCGGGTGGGTGGCCGCTACAGCGACGACTGGCACCGCGTGCATCTGAACAACCCACGGGATGTGGTGCCGGAATCGAATATGCCTGGTTTCCCGTGGCTGGCCGAAACACCGGTCGATGGGGCCTTGGTGGCGAAGAAAATGTCGCGGCTGAAAATGCTCGGCGATCCTTACACCGATGCCGAAATTG
>PEUI01000085.1:3126-3665 GCA_002785585.1 Lysobacterales bacterium CG02_land_8_20_14_3_00_62_12 | reverse complement strand
AACCGAACTCGATGCGCTGGTCGCGTTTCTGCAAGGCTTGGGTATCCATGGACCCCGTCCCGGTGCCGATGCCGTGGCCGGAGGGCAGTGACATGGACGCAAGCCTGGTGCAGAACAGTTGGCTCCCGGTGGCGGTAACCACCGGGCTGATCTTGATGGTGCTGGCGTTCATCGCCGTGGTGGTCTGGGCGTTCAGTGGTCGGCAGAAAAAATCTTTTGAACGCGCTGCCGCCCTACCGCTCGAAGACGATGCCAGCGCCAATCTCTCCGAACCCAATCGACGCGAGGTGCAGCAATGAGCTCCGGCTGGTCACTCTATATCGCCATTTTTTCCATCATCAATATCGGCGCCTGTCTGTGGTTGTTGTGGTGGACCTCCAAGCGTCGCCCTGAGCAGCCGTCGGCAACGGCCGAAAAAACCACCGGCCACCAATGGGATGGCATCAGCGAGTACAACAGTCCGCTGCCGAAGTGGTGGCTGAATCTGTTTTATCTGACGATTGTGTTTGCCTTTGCCTACCTGGCGTTCTATCCGGGGC
>PEUI01000085.1:0-3110 GCA_002785585.1 Lysobacterales bacterium CG02_land_8_20_14_3_00_62_12 | reverse complement strand
TTGCCTACCTGGCGTTCTATCCGGGGCTGGGCAATTTTGCCGGCAGTTCGGGCTGGACTTCGGCCAAGGAACACGACGCCGAAGCGGCCGCCGCCGATGCGAAGTTGCAACCGTTGTTCGCGGCGTTTCGCGCCAAAACGCTGCCGGAGTTGATCCACGATCCGGAGGCGCAGCGGCTGGGCCGAGCCATATTCGCCAACAACTGCACCACCTGTCATGGCTCGGATGCCAAAGGTGCCAAGGGCTTTCCCAATCTCACCGATCCGGATTGGATCTGGGGCGGCGCGCCAGAAACCGTGCTGACCACGATCCGGCAGGGTCGCCAGGCGGCGATGCCGGCCTGGGGCGCGGTGCTGGGTGCCGATGGTGTTGCGGCAACCGCGGTGTACGTGCAAAGTTTGTCGGGACAGAGCGCCGATCCGACCTTGGTGGCCACTGGGCGCAAATCTTTCCAGACCATTTGCGTGGCTTGCCATGGCCCCGAAGGTCGCGGCAATCCGCTGCTGGGCGCGCCCAATTTGACCGACAACATTTGGTTGTATGGCGGCGACTTCCAGACCATCCAGCAGACCATCATGAACGGTCGCAATGGCCAGATGCCCGCGCACCAACCGTTGATCGGCGAGGATCGGGTGCGGCTGGCGGCGGCTTGGGTGCTGGCGCAAAGCGCGACCGCGTCGGCCAGCGTCGGCGGCCAACCGTGAGTGCCGTATGAGCGAATCGACCAAACCCGCTGAGGCCAGCCCGCACTACGCGACCGCTGCGGCGCGCTTCGATCATCCACCGCGGCCGATGGTGCAGCGGGTTGGCGCCATTTTGTGGCCATCGTTCTTTGCGGCGGGTATCGCGACCATGGTGTTCTTTGCGTTTGTCGATCCGCTGGTGTTGAACCAGATCAGCTTTCCGGATTGGCAGGTTTCGCGCGAGTTTGGTTACACCGTTGGCTTTTTCGTGTTCTGGTTGTGCACGTCATCGAGCAGTTTGTTTACCTGGATACTGCTGCGGCCAGCCAGCCGCTTCAATGCGGCGACGGCCAAGACCAAGTCCGGGTCTTGAGTCATGAATAAAACGATTCCGTTGCAAGTCGTCGCCAGCGACGCGCTGTATGCCAGCGAGGCGAAGATTTATCCGCGCGAAACCTCCGGCATATTTCAGCGCCTGCGCACGGCGGCGGTGTTCTGGCTGCTGGGGATGTTCTATCTGTTTCCCTGGCTGAACTGGCAGGGCCGACAACTGGTGTTGTTTGATCTGCCCGCGCGCAAATTTTACGTGCTCGGTTGGGTGTTCTGGCCGCAGGATTTTTTCTACCTCAGCATGTTGCTGATGATGGCGGCGTTTTCGCTGTTCTTCTTCACCGCATTGGCGGGCCGATTGTGGTGCGGCTACGCCTGCCCACAAACGGTGTGGACCGAAGTGTTCCTGTGGATGGAACGCTGGACCTGCGGCAATCGCCACCAGCAAATGAAGCTGGATGCGGCACCGTGGTCCAGCGAAAAGGTGTTGCGCAAGGGCGCCAAACAATTGCTCTGGGTCACTTTTGCGGTCTGGACTGGATTTACCTTCGTTGGGTTTTTTACGCCGATCCGGGAACTGTCGACCGCCGTGATGACGGCAACGCTCAGCGGTTGGCAACTGTTCTGGATCGGCTTTTATGGCCTGGCCACCTACGGCAATGCCGGCTATTTGCGCGAGCAAGTGTGCAAATACATGTGCCCGTATGCGCGCTTTCAGGGCGCGATGTTCGATCGCCAAACGCTGATCATTGCCTACGACGAAAAACGCGGCGAAGCCCGTGGCGCGCGCGGTCGCGGCGTGCCCAGCGTGCTGACACGCGACGCTCTGCCCAACGCGCCGGTGGTAGACGCGGCAGTGCCGCGGCTTTCGGCGCCGGAGCCAGCGCTCGGCGATTGCATCGACTGCACGATCTGCGTCCAGGTCTGTCCAACCGGCATTGATATTCGCGATGGTCTGCAATACGAGTGCATTGCCTGCGGTGCTTGCATCGATGCCTGCGACAACGTGATGGATAAACTCGGCTATCCGCGCGGGCTGATTCGCTACGACACGCTCGCTGGCCTCGAAGGCAAACCGGTAAGTGTGCTGCGCCCGCGGGTGCTGATTTATGCCGTCATCTTGCTGGTACTGGTGGGCGCTTTTCTGTGGTCGGTGGCCGAGCGCGTACCGCTGATCGTGGATGTGCTGCGTGATCGCAATGCGCTGTATCGCAACGCCGCCGATGGCGGCATCGAAAATGCTTACACGCTCAAGCTGATGAACCAGGATCAGCGCACGCACCACTACCGGATTCAGATCGAATCGGCGCTACCGATCACGCTGGCGGCGGGTGCTGATCGAGTCACCGTCGCCGCCGAGCAAGTGGTGGAACTGCCGCTGACGCTGAAAGTGGCGGCCGGGCAGGCCAAGGGCGTCAACGGCATTCGCATTCGGGTGCAGAGCGAAGATGACGCGGCGGTCTTCTATGTGCAGGAGACCCGATTCTTCGGGCCGTTCTGATGATCGGCCCGACGCCACCGCCGGTGGCCGGACGCCCTTGGTATCGGGTCGGCATGGTCTGGCTGGTGATTGCTCTGCCGGTGCTGACCGTGGTCGCCGGGGTGCTGATGGTGGGCGCCGCCAATCGCGAAGGGATCGACGCCGAACCGGAACCGGTGCAGCGCGTGGCGCAAATCCAAACGACCGATCTGGTGATCGATCAAGCGACGCGGGCGCTCGGCTTGCGCGGGTTCGCCGAGATCGACGCTGCGGCCGGGCGGATCCGCCTGCGCTTGCCCGACATCGACGTCAGCACGCCGCTCGACTTGCAGTGGGTGCACGCCACCCGCGCGGTGTTTGATCGCCGCATCGCGTTGCGGGTCGGGGCCGATGGCGTCTGGTCGGCGGCGCTGCCGTCACCACGCCATGGCCGCTACCAGCTGCGTTTGCTGCCGCGCGACCGCAGCTGGCGCCTGCTCGCCAACATCGACGATAGTAGCCGCCAGTTCGAACTGGTTCCGGCGTTCGCGCCGTGAACAGCGAGGCCACGCGCCGGTGTTTTCACTGCGGCGAGGCGCTGGATGGCGGCGCCTGCACGGCGCTGGTCGGTGGTCAGC
>PEUI01000247.1:163-8436 GCA_002785585.1 Lysobacterales bacterium CG02_land_8_20_14_3_00_62_12 | reverse complement strand
AGTTTTGAATTGCGCGGCGCGCGCGGTCGCGCCGAGTTTCGCATTGGCTTTGGTGGTTTCATGATCGGTATTGCCGCCTACGCGCTGTGGGCGGGCGAGCCGCTGGCGTTCAAGGCATTGGGCGCGATGTGGTTGGGTGGCGCGGTCGCCCGGGTGCTGGTCTGGTTTGCCGATCAACCGGTGCTGGAGCGCAGTTATCTCGGCGTGTTCGTCTTCGAATTGACGCAGGCGGCTTTGCTGCTCTGCTGAGTTTGGACGGGGCGGATCGGCGCGGTCCAGACCACTGGTCGGTGGTGCGATTTGCGCTGGCAGCGCGGACTTAGGCGTGACGCCGCTATCATGGCGCGGAGTGGGATTTCCGGGAGCAAGCATGCGTGGGTTCTGGCTGATTCTGTTGGCGTGGGGGATGGCGGTTGGCGCCGCTGAAGTGCCGATCTATTCCGGCACCTCGGTACTCAGTTCAGAGGGCGATATCGAGTTGGCGCAGGGACAGCAGCGGGCCTTGCAGCAGGTGCTGGTCAAGGCCTCTGGCGATGCCAGTGTGGCCAGTGATCCAGCGCTCGGCGGCAAGCTCGCACGCGCCGCCAGGTTGGAATTGCAACATCGTTTGGAGACGCCGACGCCGCCCGCCAACGGCGACGCTGCGGCCCAGCGTTTGCGCCTGGTCGCGGATTTCGATCCGGTCGGCGTGCAAAAGTTGTTGAGCGAATTGGGACGGCCGCTCTGGGGTGCAGAGCGGCCGACGGTGTTGGTCTGGTTGGTGATTGACAACTTGGGCAGTCAGCAGATTGCCAGTGCCTTTCAGACTTCGGCGTTGGATGCCTTGATCGATACCGCGGCTGCCCGCGGCCTGCCAATCCAGTTGCCGCGGATGGATGGGGTGGATCGCAATCGGATCGACCCGGTGACGCTCTGGGACGCCACGCCGAATCTGGTGATCGGTGCCAGTCAGCGCTATGGAGCGCGCGTCATTTTGGTGGCGCGGCTGAAAAAGGCGGCCGGTAGTTGGTCGGCGCGCTACACCTTGATCGACGGTCGGCAATTCGAGCATTGGCAAGCCAATGCCGGTACCGCAGCCGAATTGTTGGCGACGGCAATCACCGACAGCGCTGATCGCCTGGCGCGGCGCTACGCGGTCGAATCCGGTGCGGCTGCGCTCGGCAAAATCGTGGCGCAGATCGAAGCGCTGGACAGCGCCGCCGACTATGCCAAGGTGATGCGTTATTTCGGACAGTTGCCCGCCGTGCGCAGTGTCGAGACGATCGGCGCCGTGGGCAATCGGTTGCAGTTGCAACTGGATGTGGCGGTCGGCTTGCGCCGCTTGCAACAGTTGTTGGTGATCGATCAAATATTGCAGTTTGTGGCGGCCACACCGCCGCCAACCACGGCCACCGCTGCTGCTGCGGGCGCTGCCGCTGCCGATGCCCCCGCCGCGTTGCAACTGCGACTGATTCATTGATGTTGCGCCAGCTCCCCAACTTGTTGTCGATCGGTCGCGGCCTGTGCGCCGTGCCGCTGATTTGGTTGATTACCACCGGCCAGTGGCCACAGGCGTTTTGGTTGGGCTTGCTGGCCGGATTGACCGATCTGCTCGATGGCTGGCTGGCCAAACGCTATGGCTGGCAGAGTCGCCTGGGTGCGGCACTCGACGGGCTCGCCGACAAAACGCTGTTGCTGGGTGCCTTTATCGCGCTGGTTTGGGCGGGCCACCTGCCTGGGTGGTGGCTGATTCTGGTGCTGAGTCGGGATCTGCTGATTGTGCTGGGGACGTTTGCCTACAACACCCTCATTGACAAGATCAAGCCGCAACCGAGCGTGCTCGGCAAGGCCGCGACGTTCGCGCAAATCGTGTTGGCGCTGGCGGTGATCGCGGGTCACGCCAATGCAACTCAATTGATTCAATGGCAGCCAGAATTGTTGTGGGCGGCGGCGCTGCTGACGTTGGCTAGTGGTGTCCATTATGCGGTGGTCTGGTCACTGCGCGCGTGGCGCGTGGTGCAGGGCAGGCGCGGTCAACAGAGCGAGTAATTCCCATGGTCAATCAACGTGCATGGTGGTGGCTGGCGGCGGTGCTGGTGCTGGCCGGTTTGCTGGTTTTGCTGGCACCGGTGCTGACGCCGTTCGCGTTGGCGGCGCTGTTGGCTTATCTCGGCGATCCGCTGGTGGATCGTCTGGAAAAACGCGTTTCGCGCGGTGCCGGCGTGGTGATCGTGTTTGTCGCCATGGGCCTGATCGCGACCTTGGTATTGGCCTTGCTGATCCCCGAAATCATTCGTCAGGCGATGGGCTTTCCCGACCAGTTGCAGAAATTGCATGGTTGGTTCGATGCCACGCTGGCGCCCTGGCTGGTGCGTGAGTTCGGTCTGCCGCTGGCGACCTTCAACGCCGGGCAGTGGCTGGAAACCGCGCGCGCACATTTGCAGGATATGGGCCGGGTGCTGCCGCAACTGTTTTCCGGCCTTGGTCACTCCGGGGCGCTGGTGCTTGGATGGATCGCCAATCTGTTGCTGATTCCGGTACTCACGTTTTATTTGCTGCGCGATTGGGATGTACTGGTGCACGGGTTGCACGAGCTGTTGCCACGACCGCTGGCGCCGACCATCAGTCGCTTGGCCGGGGAAGCCGATGCGGTGCTCGCCGGCTTTCTGCGGGGGCAGTTGTCGGTGATGGCGGTGCTGGCGATTTTCTACGCGCTGGGTTTGAGTTTGGCCGGTATCGAGTTCGGCTTGTTGATCGGCGTGCTGGCTGGCCTATTGAGTTTCGTGCCCTATCTGGGGCCAGCGGCAGGCATCAGCGCCGGCTTGATTTCAGCCTTGGTGAGTCCGGGCGATCCCTGGCTGCATGTGCTGGTGGTCGCCATGGTGTTCGTGTTGGGACAAGTGCTGGAGAGTTTCTGGCTTACGCCGCAACTGGTGGGTGATCGTATTGGCCTGCATCCGGTGGCGGTAATTTTTGCGGTGATGGCCGGTGGCCAGTTGTTTGGATTCTTCGGGGTGCTGCTGGCGCTACCGGTGGCGGCGGTGGTGATGGTGTTGTTGCGCCACAGCCAACAGCGTTATCTCGCGAGTCATCTGTATGGTGCCGAAGCGGCGGTGGTGGAAGGCGCCGCAGTGCCATCGCCACCCCCAGCCGGGATGGCGAACGAGACCGACACCGGCAGCGCTCCATGAGTTCACCGCAATTGCCGCTGGGCCTGCGCTTTCCGTCGCCGCGTCGCTTCGATAATTTTGTCGTCGGCGACAACGCCAACACGCTGGCGCTGCTCAAGCGCTTGCCCGACGACCACGAATTGACGGGTGGCTTTCTCCATGGGCCGGAAGGCAGTGGCAAAACCCATTTGCAGAGCGCGCTGGTCGGCAGCCATCCGGGGGCGTTGTATTTGCCGCTGGCGATGCTTGGTAATAGTGCCGAGCTGGCGCTGGCGGCGGCGGCCGAAGCGACGCTGATTTGCGTGGACCAGATCGATGCCATCGCCGGACAGCGCGGCTTGGAAATCGCCCTGTTCAATCTGTTCAATCAGGCGCGAGAACGCGGTCATCCGCTACTGCTGGCGGCGCGCCGCAGCCCAACGCAGATCGGTCTGCTGCTACCGGATCTGGTTAGTCGCTTGTCGAGTCTGGTGCAATGCCCGCTACAACCCTTGAGCGATGCGCTGCGTCGACAGGTAGTCGCCGCCCGCGCGCAACAGCGCGGCTTTGGCCTCAGCGAAGCGGTGTTGGAGTTTCTGTTCCGGCGCTTTCCGCGTGACCTTGGCGCGATGCTCGATCTGGTCGATCAGCTCGACCAGAAAAGCCTCGCCGAGCACCGCCGCATCACCGTCCCGTTTGTCCGCGATGTGATCGAAAGCCGCAAGACCCGGTAATCAGGTCTGCGGCACATTTGCTCTCGGGGTCAAAGGCAGGGTGGACAAGTACCGCGCATCCACCTTGTGAGACTCCTGGACGCTGCGCACCACGCCTCGGTTTACCTCGATGACAGCGCGTTGGACATTTTTGTCGCCACGCCTGGCAGTTGCAGGCGCTGTGCTCAGCCCCGCTGCCGCTTTGAGAAAACCGCTGCGCCAACCATCGTCGTGGCGAGGCATTACACTGCGCGGTCAGTTTTCGTCGATTACGGAGTTTGCCCGATGAGCCAGAATCACGCTTTGTTTGCCCGCGCCCTGAACTTGATGCCAGGTGGGGTCAATTCGCCGGTGCGCGCTTTTCAGTCGGTCGGTGGCGAACCGTTTTTTGCGGTGCGCGCCGAGGGTGCTTATTTATTCGATGCCGATGGTCAGCGTTACATCGATTACATCGGTTCCTGGGGGCCGATGATTCTTGGCCACGCGCACCCGTCGGTGATCGCGGCGGTGACGCGTACCGCCGCCGATGGTTTGAGTTTCGGCGTACCCAACCCGCTGGAAGTGACGATGGCGGAAACCCTGGTCGAGCGCGTACCCGGTCTGGAAATGGTGCGCATGGTGAACTCCGGCACCGAGGCGACGATGTCGGCCATTCGGTTGGCGCGCGGTTTTACCGGGCGCAGCCGTTTGGTCAAGTTCGAGGGCTGCTATCACGGCCACGGCGATTCGTTTCTGGTCAAGGCCGGTTCCGGCATGTTGACGCTGGGTGTGCCGACTTCGCCGGGCGTGCCAAGCGCGCTGGCGGATTTGACGCTGACCTTGCCATATAACGATTTCGACGCTGCCAGCAAACTGTTTGCCGAACACGGCGACTCGATCGCCACGTTGATCGTCGAACCGATCGTCGGCAATGCCAATCTGATCCTGCCGCGCCCCGGGTTTTTGCAGCACCTGCGCGAGCTGTGCACGCGCCACGGTGTGATCCTGATCTTTGATGAAGTGATGACCGGCTTTCGCGTCGGCTTTGGCGGCGCGCAGGTGCTCTACGACATCCGTCCGGATCTCTCCACCTTCGGTAAAATTATCGGCGGGGGCATGCCGGTCGGTGCCTATGGCGGACGTCGCGACATCATGCAAAAGGTCGCGCCCTCGGGCCCGGTTTATCAGGCCGGCACGTTGAGCGGCAATCCGGTGGCGATGGCCGCCGGTCTGGCGACGCTCGAAGCGCTCAAGGAACCGGACTTTTACCCGCGACTGCTGGCCAGCACCGAGCGCTTGTGTGCGGGTTTGGAGCGCGCCGCTGCCGACGCCGGTGTCGCCTTCACCACCAACCATGTTTGCGGCATGTTCGGGTTGTTCTTCACCGATCAGCGCGTGGATACTTACGCCAAGGCGATGGCCAGCGACAGCCGCCAGTTCAACCGATTCTTCCACGCCATGCTGAAACAGGGCGTGTATTTTGCGCCTTCGGCGTATGAGGCGGGCTTCCTGTCGGCGGCGCATGACCCAGCCATGATTGACGCCACGCTGGCGGCGGCGCGCGTCGCTTTCAAGTCGCTGTAATGGATCGCCCCGAGGTGCCACCGATGAAACTATCCACACTGTTGGTCCACGCCGCCGCCGAGCCGCAGGCACATACCGGCGCCGTCGCCGATTCGATCGTGCTGTCGACAACTTATCAGCACGCTGCCGATGGCACCCGGGCGCCTGCGGGTCTTGAATATCAGCGCGAGGCGCATCCCAATGGCGTTGCTCTGGAACGTGCGCTGGCGGCCGCCGAGGGCGGTGCGGAAGCGTTGTGTTTTGCCTCCGGCATGGCGGCCATTGCGGCGCTGATGCAGGCGTTACCGGAGCCCGGTGAAGTCATCATCGGCACCGATGTCTACCAGGGCACGCGCACGCTGGCGTTGGAGTTTTTGCAGGCCAAGGGCTTTCGGGTTCGCGCCATCGCCTATTCGGATACCGCTGCGGTAGTGGCGTCGATCAACGCCGACACGCGTCTGCTGTGGTTGGAAACTCCGTCCAATCCGTTGTTGCATGTCGGCGATATCGCGGCGTTGGCCAGCGCCTGCCACACCCATAAAGCCTTGTTCGTGGTCGACAACACCTTCGCGACCACCGCCTTGCAGCGGCCGTTGGCCCTCGGTGCCGATGTGGTGATGCATTCGACCACCAAATATATCGGCGGCCACAGTGACGTGATGGGCGGTGCGCTGGTGTTCGCCCGCCGCGACGACTGGTTTGAACGGGTGCTGCATTTTCGTCATATCCACGGCGCGGTGATGGCGCCGTTCAATGCCTGGCTCACCCTGCGTGGCCTGCGCACGCTGGCCGTGCGCGTGGAACGTCACGCCGCCAATGCGCTCGCCGTGGCCGAGTTTCTGGCGACCTGTCCAGCGCTGGAGCAAGTCAACTATCCCGGGCTCTCCAGTCATCCTAACCACGCCGTTGCCGCGCGCCAGATGCGCGCTTTCGGCGGCATGTTGTCGATCACCTTCAAGCGCGGCCGCGAAGCCGCGCTGCAAGTGGCCAGCGCCTTGCGACTGTTTACCAATGCCACTTCACTCGGTGGCTTCGAATCTCTGGTCGAACACCGTGCCTCGGTCGAAGGCCCCAATCCAGTGACCGCGCAGAATCTGCTGCGTCTGTCGATTGGCCTGGAAGACCCCGAGGATCTGATCGACGATTTGCGCCAAGCACTGGCGCAATTATCGTCGTAGGGTGGGTGCAACCCACCATTATTCGGTGGATCGGCAGCCCTTGCGTAGGGTGGATAAGCGCAGCGCATCCACCAACGCAGGCTGGAACGTAGGGTGGATAAGTACCGCGCATCCACCATCTTCTGTGGCAAGCTTAGGGCTGACGTTCCCCTTGGAGCACGCCGTATGATTCTGGACACCGCTCATCTCCAACGTTGCATCAGCACCCTAGAATCTTCGCTGACGCTGTACCGACAAGCCGAAGCGGAGAGTATTCATCAGGAAGTGTTTCGCAATGCCATTGTCAAGGGCTGTGAGTTGACGCAGGAAACCAGCTTCAAACTGCTCAAGCGCGCACTCAAGGATTTTGGCCATGGCGGCAAGAAGTTGGACGCGATGCCGATCAAGGAACTGCTGCGACTCAGCGCCACTCACGGGCTGATGAATCTGGCCGAAGTCGAGCGCTGGTTTGTCTATCGTGACAACCGCAACAGTACCGCCCATGACTATGGTGAGGGTTTTGCCAAACAGACCTTGCTCCTGCTGCCCGGATTCATCGACGATGCGCGGCGCCTGGCGAGCCATTTAGGTGATCGTTTCCGGGACCCGGGCTGAGCACGCCATGGCCGTCGGCAGCACGCTATCCGTGGACCTTCCCCTGCCCTACCTTGAGCAGGTCAGGGTCTTGTTGCTCGCCCACGTTCCGCATAGCGAAGTGTGGGCCTATGGCAGCCGGGTCAGTGGCGGCGGTCATTCGGCAAGCGACCTCGATCTAGTGCTGCGCAATCCTGCTGATCTCGGCAACGAAGCCACGGCACTGTTGGATTTGCAGGCAGCCTTCATCGAAAGCAATCTGCCGATTCGTGTTGACGTCATGGATTGGGCGCGTATCCCCGACAGTTTTCACCGGGAAATCGAGCGCATGCACGTCGTTATCCAAGCGGGCTGCTGATACCGAAGCACCGCGCCCTCTCCCAAACCGCTGCGGCAGCCCTTGCGTAGGGTGGATAAGCGCAGCGCATCCACCAACGCAGGCTGGAACGTAGGGTGGATAAGTACCGCGCATCCACCAACTATCTCAAGCGCCGCACTCTCACCCAAACCGGTGCGGCAGCAGACCACGCAGTTCGTCCGCACTCAGATCCCGCCACTGGCCTAGTGGCAATTTACCCAGTCGGATATTGCTGATGCGCAGGCGCTGCAATCGCGCCACCCGATAATCGAACACGGCGCACATGCGGCGAATCTGCCGATTCAGTCCCTGGGTGAGCACGATGCGGAACTGTCGACGGCCAACGCCAACGACGACGCAGGCCTGGGTCACCGTTTCCAGAATCGGCACGCCGCCTTGCATGCCGCGCAGAAACTCGGGCGTCACCGGATGATCCACGGTGACCAGATATTCTTTCTCGTGGTGGTATTCGGAACGCAGAATTTCGTTGACGATATCGCCATTGCTGGTCAGCAAAATCAAGCCGTCGGAATCTTTGTCCAGGCGTCCAATCGGAAAAATGCGCTCCGAATGGCCGATGCAATCGATGATGTTGCCGACGACGTGGCGCTCACTGGTACAGGTAATGCCGACTGGTTTGTTGAAAGCGATATAAATGTCTTTGCGCTGGCCGCCGAGCGGCTGGCCGCGCACGCAGACCGTGTCGCCTGGTTGCACCGCCGTGGTAAAGCTGGCCTGCGCGCCATTGACCGTGACCAAGCCTTGCTCGATCAGCAAGTCG
>PEUI01000247.1:0-147 GCA_002785585.1 Lysobacterales bacterium CG02_land_8_20_14_3_00_62_12 | reverse complement strand
AGATACCACTTTCACTGATGTGTTTGTTGAGTCGGGCCATGACTTAGACAGGGGACAGAAGACAGAGGACAGAGGACAGAGGACAGAGGACAGAAGACAGAAGACAGAAGACAGGGGACAGGGGACAGGGGACAGGGGACAGAAGAC
>PEUI01000049.1 GCA_002785585.1 Lysobacterales bacterium CG02_land_8_20_14_3_00_62_12 | reverse complement strand
CGCATCACTGGACCCCGCCGACCAACACCAAAGCCAGTTCAACAGAGATCGCAGCCGACCGGAAGATGGTCTAGGCCGGACGCTTACGTTGTGGCAAGCTGCGCATCTCCAATTCCAAATTGTGCCGGAGAAGGAAATGTCTACATCGCTAGAGGCTATTCAGGCGGAAGTACTGCGCCTCTCGCCATCTGATCGATCGCGCCTCCTTGATCGACTGATCGTCAGCCTCGATGCTGAT
This sequence comes from Lysobacterales bacterium CG02_land_8_20_14_3_00_62_12, assembly GCA_002785585.1. Lineage (GTDB taxonomy): Bacteria > Pseudomonadota > Gammaproteobacteria > Xanthomonadales > Ahniellaceae > 0-14-3-00-62-12. The sequence goes on along the minus strand of PEUI01000049.1, from coordinate 24,637 downwards.
GCCGAAGTCGAGGCCGAATGAGATGTAGTCGCCGACGCGAGAGAAACCGAAATCGCTTCTGGGGTAACGACCGCAGTTCCCCTTGAAACGGCCATGGCTAGGCTCGAAGCTCGCTTCAAAGGATGAACGTTTTCTAACCCCAGCAGCCGAGAGTGATTTTGAAGAAGCTGCCGAGTTCTATGAAAGAACAGGGTCACCAGCGCTCGCCGCAAAGTTCGTCGCCGAATTCAGGCGCGTGTCGCAGCTTTTGCTTGAGTTCCCCGGCATAGGCTCGCCGTGATCGCGCGGCCGACAAGGCTTCTAAATGAGCCTATTTCCTTACACCGTGATCTACCGTTCCAGCGCCGAGGCAATCATGATCTTGGTGGTGAAGCATGACTCACGCCGCCCAGGCTACGGTGGTTCGCGGAAATAGTAGCCGTTCGGGCCACGGCGACGCCTGGGCGTGGGGGCTGCGCACAAATCTGCCAGGGCAGGCAAGCGGTCTTCGACCCACTGCCGATTTTTGTTCAAACGAGCGCTTCGACCAGCGATCCGCTGTTGCGAGTCGCTGCGCAGCCTCCGGGCTACTGGCAGTGACCTTGATTGCGGCGCCGATCCGGGCAAGGATGCGGCCATGAGTGCAGCAAAACCTGCGATGTCTTGGCGAGTGCGTGTCGTGCGCGGGCTGTTGCGCGTTTTCGCCGTGCTGCCCTTGTCGGTTTTGCATCGGTTTGGCGGCGTGCTCAGTGGTTTGGCGCGCCTCGTCAATAGTCGCGAGGTGCGGGTGGCCAGACGCAATATCGCGCTCGTTTTTCCCGAGGCCGATGGCCGCAGGCAGGCGACGATGTTGCGCGCCACGCTGCGCGAAACCGCCTGCGGCCTGACCGAATTGCCGCGCATCTGGGGGGTGCCAGCGGCGCGCGCGTTGGCCTTGATCGAAGCGGTGAGTGGCCTGGAACATTTGCAGCGGGCGCAGGCCCAGGGTTGCGGCGTGTTGGTGGCAGCGCCACATCTGGGTCAATGGGAATTGCTCAATCTCTATTTGTGTTCGCGCTCGCCGATGGCGTTGTTGTATCGATCACCGCAGCACGCCGCGTGGGAACCTTTGCTGCTGGCGGTGCGCGGTAGCCTCGGGGCGCAGCAGATTCGGGCCGATGCTGCGGGTGTGCGCGCCTTGGTGCGGTGTCTGCACCAAGGCAAGCTGGTTGGCATTCTGCCCGATCAACGCCCCAAAGGCGGCGAGGGTGCGTTCGCCGCGTTTTTTGGCCGACCCTGCAAGAGCATGACGCTGCTCGGTCGTCTGGCCCACAAGACCGGCGCGCCGGTGGTGTTCGGCTTTGCCGAACGCCTGCCCGACGGCGCCGGTTTTCGCGTGCATTTTCTGCCGGCGCCAGAGGGCATCGCTGCGGCCGATCCGGAAACCGCCGTGGCCGCGTTGCACGCCGGGATCGAAGCTTGTGTGCGCATTGCTCCGCTGCAATACCAGTGGACCTACAAGCGTTACTCGATGCAGCCCGACCGCACCGCCGAGAGCCTGTATCCCGACTGCCGATAGCGAAGCGATTGCCGCTGCTGCCGCTGCTGAACCAGGTGACCTGAACCGATGATCCGAACCGATGCTCTGAACCGGTGGCAGTGCTTGAGCACCGCGCTATGCTTTGCGCCTGTGCATTATCGAGAGAACGCCATGACTACTCATCATTCAACCCTCTGCCATTGGCCGATGGCTGGGCTGGGCCTGATTTTTGCGGTGGCGACGGCGCCAGTAATTGCGGCCGATGGCGACAGCTTGCCGACGTTGGCGCCGAGTGTGGCGTTTGCCTTGGCGCGACCTGATGTCGGTGGCTTGCAGTTGCCCGCACTCGATGCGGACAAGGCTCTGCGCGAAGATGCGCAGGCGATCAAGGGCCAGCCACTGCGCTATGCGATCCAGCACCAGGTTGCGGTGGCGATCCATGAGCAGGGCAAGGCCCGGCTCGGTAGCTGGCAGGATGTGGGCAATGGTTTGCGACTGTGGCGGCTGCGCATTGCCGCGCCGGGGGCGCTGTCGATCGATGTGGCGCTGCGGCCGTTGTTTTTGCCGCACGGCGCGGCCTTGTACCTGACCGATGCCAGCGGAAGCTTTGTGCGCGGCCCGTATACCGATGCCGACAATCCGCAAAGCGGCGAGTTCTGGACACCGTTCGTGCCCGGCGATGTCGCCTACCTCGAAGTGCTGGTGCCCGCTGCGCTCGAGCAACAGTTGCAACTGCGTCTGTTCCAGGTCAATCAGGCGTATCGGGACATCGCCACGGGGGTGAGTCCGTTCGCCAAGTCCGGTAGTTGCAATATCGATGTGGCTTGCCCCGAAGGCGACAACTACCGCGATCAGATTCGAGCGGTGGCGCGGTATTCGTTTTCCGGCGGCTTGTGTACCGGTCAGTTGATCAACAACAGCGCCAACAACAACCAGCGTCTGTTTATCACCGCCAACCATTGCCTGTCGTCGCAATCCGACGCCAACTCGGTAGTGGTTTATTGGAATTATCAGAATCCGACCTGTCGCACGCCGGGTTCGGCCGCCAGTGGTGTACCGATTCCCTTAATTGGCAATTCGATCACCCAGACCGGCGGCGCTTTGTTGCGCGCCCACTATGCCGCAGCGGATACCACTTTGATCGAGCTCAACAGCGCAATTCCGACGGGGGTGACCCCATTCTGGGATGGCTGGGATCGCAGCGAAACCGCCAAGGCTTCGGCGGTGGTCATCCACCAGCCACAGGGAGAAGAGAAGCGCATCAGCTTCGAAAACAACCCGCTGGTGCTCGACGATGCGCCCGTCACCAACGTGCCCGGCACCCAGCACTGGCAGGTGTCGGATTGGGATCTGGGTACCACCGAGCTGGGTTCGTCGGGCTCCGGTTTGCTTGGCCCAGAGAAGCGTCTGATTGGCGTGCTTTCCGGTGGTGGCGCTGCCTGTGGCAACAACGGGCCCGACTGGTTCGGGCGGCTCGGCGTCGCCTGGGAAGGCGGCGGTACGCCGAGCAGCCGCGTGCGCGACTGGCTCGATCCGCTCAACAGCGGCGCCACCGTGCTTGATGGCAGCGGCGGTTGCGCCGCGCCGACGGTCACCGTCAATGGCAATTTTGGTACCCCCGGCATTGCCGGGGAGATCCAGCTGTCGGCCAACATTACCGGCGGTGTCGCGCCCTACACCCTGCGTTGGGATGTCGATGGCGATGGCATCACCGATCGGACCAGTACCCAGGCAACTGCCGGCGCTGCCGCCACTTTGCCGGTGCGCTATCCCCAGGCCAGCGCCGTCACCGTGCGACTGAATGTGAGTGATGCCAGTCAGTGTCCCGGCACGGGCGCCTTGGCGGTCAATATCCTCGGACCGGACGTCCACGCAGTGGCGGCGGCGCCGGTCCAGGTCTGCGGCGACAACGATGCGGTGATGGAACCCGGCGAGCGCTGGCAGGTGCCGGTGACTTTAACCAACACCGGTCGCCAAGGTCTGCAAGCAGCTTGGGCACAATTTGCGGTGGGTGCCGCCGCCGGTGGGGGTGCCGTGCCGAGCGATCAATTCGGCTACAAGCTGGCGAGCAATCAGACCGGCAGCGTGTGTCCGTTCCAAGGAATCGATATGAGTTCGGCGTTCAACCAGCAAATCATTCCGGCCAGTGGCGATGTGCCCGGTTTCGATGATGGTGTCACCCTGGCGCTGGCGGTTGGGGGTGGAGCGCCGTTTCGTCTGTATGGTCAAAACGTCAGCCAAATCTATATGTCCACCAATGGTTACCTAGCCACCAGCGCCGAAGAAGACGGCGGCGATGTGGGCAATGTTTGCGGCGAGTTTGGCTCGTTTTTTGCCAACAACGCCCGCATCAACGCTTTGTTCGATGACTTGGTGGTGCAGAGCGACGGCGGACTGAAGACCAAGCATTTTGCGAGTTGTCCACGACCATCGGATGCCGGCGCCGCGGACCAGGGCTGTACGGTGTTTGACTGGCGCAACCTGAGTCGCTTCGGTGACACGGTCAATGCCAACGCCAGCTTCCAGACCATCCTTTACGACCAAAGTTACGAGATCGTCCACCAGTATCTGGCGGCGGACCCGCTGGTCGGCGGCTCGGCCACGATCAATATCGAGAACGCCGCCAAGACCGATAGCCTGAGCTTTGGCTGCAACGTCAATGGCCAGGCGCCCGCCGGTCGCGCGGTGTGTTTCTTCGAGCCCACGGCGCTGCCTTTGTCCCTCACTGATGCGCCGATCAGTTTTGCTGGCGGCGCCCAGCAGCCACTGCCGACGTTAGCCAACGGCGCGACCGCGCAAGTCAACGTGCCGATCAAGATCGCGACGACGGCAGCCTGTGGTGCGCCACTGAATGCAAAATATGTCGGCACGGTCGAAGATTTTTCTTATTCCATGCACACCACCAGCATTTTGTCCGGCAGCGTGGGTGCCGGCGCCAATTGCCAGGTCAACAACCAGTGCGCGATCAGTAGCAATCCCAGCACCGGCAAGCCCAGCGATGGCCTGTACTGGAACCCGCAACGCGGCGGTAATGGCATTGGTTTGTACAACGTGCCGATCACCAACAATGATCTGGCGCTTGCCGGTCTGTGGTTTACCGGGCGCGTTGATCGGCTGCCGTTTTGGTATCTGCTCAACGGCACCTGGGCCAAAGACGATTCACGCATCGATTTCATATTGGCGCGCTTTAGCCAAACCGCGAATCAGTTCCCAACCGCCAGCGCATTGGTGGGCGGTGGTGTGCTCAGTCACGACGGTGCTGGCAACGACTACGTGATGAGCTGGAACATCGATGGTCATGCCGGCATGGACAAACTCACGCGCACGTTCGACAACGCCAATGTCGGACCACAGAATTACACCGGACTCTGGTATCAGCCCAGCGAAAGCGGTTGGGGCATTCTGATCGACGATCACCAACTCGGCGGCAATACCGAATCCTGGATGATGAACTTCATCTACGACCTCAGCGGCCAGCCGACCTGGACCTTGGGCTTGAGCAACGCGCTCACCGGCGACATGACCCAGAACGCTTTTCAAGTGCATTGCCCGTGGTGCCCGGGGTTGCTCGACTTCACCACCGAGACCCGCGTCGATGCCGGCAGCCAGACCCGAAGTTTCAGCGGGCCCAGCAACGGGGTGTTCGGATCCAGCATCAATGTGCCGCCAACGGCGACGCTGTGGAATCGTGCCAGTTTGCCGATTCAGTTGATTACCGTGCCTTTTATTGCCCCCTGAAGTGGCCGTCAACCACCGTGGTCGCGGAGCATCGCGACCACGGTCGCCGGGCAACGCATGCGGCAGCACGGCACATCAGGCGTCGGCCGGGCGCAAGATAATCCGACTTTTCGGAGCGCGCTATGGTTAAATCCTCATCATTCCGACAGCGTAAGGATCCAGCATGAAACAGCGTCATTGGGTGTTACTGCGGCATGCCCATGCCGAAGCCACCAGCCAGAACGGCGCCGACGCCGATCGCCCGTTGTCGCTGCGCGGGCTGAGTGAAGCCAAAGCGGTGGCGACCTGGTTACGCACCGAATTGAAAGGCCGCACGCCGCGATTGCTGAGTTCACCCGCCGCCCGGGCCTTGGCAACGGCGCAAGCGGTGGCCGAGACGCTCGGTATCGCGGTACGGCCGGAGCCCAAGATTTTCGATGCTACGCCCGGCGAGCTGCTTGCCATCCTCAATGATCAGGGCACCGACGGCGTTACCGTATTGGTTGGCCATAACCCCGGCATTGAACAAGCGGTCGCGCTGCTGGCGGAAGGCCGTTCCGACGAATATCGTGGCATGCCAACCGCCAGCGTTGCTTGGTTTACCGTGCCCGATGGGCTGGTTGAGCCGGGCGCGGCACCGCTGCATTCGTACTGGTCGCCGTGAAGCTGATCGCCGAATTGGCGGCGTTGGCCAATGGCAAGTCCAGTGGACGATGAATGATGCGGCGGTGTTCACACGGCGTTCGTCATTGGCTCTGGTTGGGCGTGTTGCTGGTGTCCGGCGTGCACGCCACGGCGCCTGAGGTTGCGCTCGACTGGCGCGTGGATGAAGCGCGAAGCCGCGCTCACTTCAGCCTCCGGGCGTTGCGGTTTATTCGCGTCGAGGGGCATTTCTATCGGGTCGTCGGCACCGCCGTTGCGGAATCATCGCAGTACCGGGTGGTGGTGCGGATCCCGCTCGACAGTCTGTCGATGACCAGCGAGCATCGTCGCGAGTGGGCACTTTCAGACGAGTTTTTCGATGCCGACCAGTATCCGGAATTGACCTTTTCCGCGCTCATTCCAGAAGTCAGCGAAGCTGCGTTACGCGGCCGACTCGATGGCCAATTAAGCTTGCGTGGTGTCACCGCGCCGGTGTCGGTCGAGCTGACCGCTGCCGATTGCAGCGCCGATGGCCGTCGCTGTGCGGTTATCGTGGCCGGCAATTTGTCGCGGCGCCGATTTGGGCTCAACGCGCACCGCTTCACCCTGTCGGACCAAGTTCGCTTGCAGTTGCAGCTGGTGCTTGATCGCGGCGACCGGGCACCGCCGCCAACGCCTTGATACGGCTCACCTGCCGATGTCCCGAACCGGCGTGACTTTGTCGCATCATGCGTGACCCTGCCGACGCCAACCCGGTTCCCTATTTACTTCACCACAAGCGCATCCATCGATGAATCGTGCTCTCTCCCATAGCCTGATCGGTCTGGCGTTGCTCGTGCTCGGCGCCTGTGCTTCGACGCCAACGATGCGGCGTCAGGCCCACCATATCGTTGAAGCTACCGCCGCTTCGGAGCTGACTTGTACGGCAATCGATCGTTGTGCGTTGGCGTCGCCCTATCAACTGTTGGCGGAGCAACTGGTTGCCGACTCGGCTGCCAGCACAGCACCGCATGCGGTCAATCTGTTGGACGACGGACAAACGGCGCTGGCTTTGCGGATCCACTTGATCCGTTCCGCGAAAGTCAGCATCGAATTGCAGTCCTATATTTTCGAAACCGATGACGTTGGTCAGTTGACTTTGCACGAACTGCTCGACGCTGCCCGTCGCGGGGTAAAGGTTCGCGTGTTGCTCGACCAACTGTCGTCGATCCACAACCGCGCCTGGTTGAATTATCTGGCGCGCGCACATGTCAACTTCCAGTTACGCGTTTACAACCCAACGTTCGACAAGGCGACCACCAAACCACTGGAATACGTGGCCGGGGTCATCTGCTGTTTCTTCCAGTTCAATCAGCGCGCGCACAACAAGATTTTGCTGATCGACCAGCGCATTGGCATGGTCGGCGGACGCAATATCGCTGACCGCTATTTCGACCTGGACCCTACCTACAATTATCGGGATCGGGACATCTTGCTGGTTGGCCGCGAAGGTCGGGTGATGCGGGCGTCGTTCGACCGCTTCTGGGAGCATCCGCGCGCCCGTAGTCTGGATTCATTGCGCGATGTCGGTAGCGGCCTGCTGGATTCCGGGCTGGCGCTGCCGCAAGCGCCCAGCTTGCACTATCAGCAGCCAGAATTGATCGAACGCATCCAACAGCGCGCCGCCGATCCGGCTTTCATCCAGCAAACGTTTTTCGAGCAGCGGTTTACCGTTGCCAAACTTAGCTATTACTCGGATCCGCCGCGCAAGCGCGGCCACCACCAGCAGCCGGACAAAGCCGAACGGCGAGCGCTTTCGGGAAAAATTGCAGAGCTGATCAGCAGCGCCGAAAACGAAGTAGTGATGCAGACGCCGTACCTGGTGCTGTCCAAGCCCGCGCGCCGAGCATTCCTGGCATTGCGTCAAAGCCACCCGGATTTGCGGGTCATCGTATCGACCAATTCACTGGCGGCGACCGATACTTTTCCGGTCTATGCGATCAGCTACAAACATCGGCGGCTACACCTGCAAAAACTCGGCTTCGAACTGTATGAATTCAAGCCCTACCCAGGACGCAGCGAGCGCGCGCTTAAACCCGTCAAGGACATCGGCTTGCTTGGTTCGGCGCGGGCTTTGACCAGCACCAAGAGCTTGCCGCTGATGCGCGATGGCATGCGCCGGCGCCTGCATTCCAAATCCATTGTCATCGACGGCGCCACCAGCCTGATTGGCTCCCACAATTTTGATCCACGCTCACACAGTTACAACACGGAAAACGGTGTGATCGTGCATGATCTGGCATTTGCCGCCGCATTGCGCAACAGCATCTTGGCGGATATCGAGCCCGACCAAAGTTGGGTGGTGGCGCGCAAGCATGACCGTGGTCTGTTGACGTCGATCAACCAGGGCATCGAGTCAGTGAGCGAAAAAATCCCGTTCTTCGACATCTGGCCATGGCGCTATGCCACCAGCTATGAACTGCGACCACAGTGCGCGCCGTTGCGCGCCAGCGACCCGAAGTTTTATCAATGCTATGTCCGCGTCGGTGACTTTCCCGAAGTGAACTTGTCAACCCGGGCGATCTATACCCGCATCATCACCATCTTCGGAGGCGGTCTGACGCCCATCCTTTGACGGTTGCCGGGCGGTAAGCGCGTCGGCACAAGTCGCCACCGCGGTCGCACGGATGGGCAATTCGATGATGCGAACCAAGACAATTGCCAGCCCCAATGTTTTCGATTTTATTGATGTATTGGTGCTGCATACGCCCGCCGCATTCGCCGTTGCGGGTAGTCAGGCTCAGCTCGACGCAGCGATTGCAGAAGCATTTTCGCGGTCCGATACCGCTCTGGCCAACGCTGCGATTACCAGCTTCATACTGCGCAACGCCAGTGGTGCCAATCAAAGTGCGTTGATCAACCGTAACGAATCACCTCCGTCGCCACCTGACTGCACGGCACCTCCGGGTTTTTGTCGATGGATTGGTCACCGGGTGTTCCTGCGGACCGACGCCACGGTGCAAACCTTGCGCAACAGCGCTGGTGCCGATTTGGTGATGGTGGTTGCTGACCAGACGACGGCCAGCGGCGTTGCGTACGTCCAAAAAACTAAATTGTGGGCAGGAAACCGCCCTTGAAAATACACTTGGATGTTCGGTCGGCATGGGCTACAACGGTTTTGCGTTTGCCGTGGTCCGTCGGCCCTTCATTACCTCGTTTCAGGTATTTGCCCATGAAACCGGTCATCAGCTTGGCATGGAGCACGACTTGGCACATGGCGCGCCGATACCATCGTTTCCGTGGTCGTATGGCTGGTTTGTAAATGGCCAAAATGAAACAGTGATGTCGGTGGCCGGCGCTTTTGGCGCCTGTACGCTGGGTTGCCCGAGAGCCTTGCAGTATTCCAATCCCAATGTTTTCTTCCTGAACTCGACCGCACCGTCCGGAACCGCAGGTGCTTTCAATGCACGTACCGCCGCTGCCTTGGCCCCCACCGTATCCGAGTTTCGCAACCCGTTGCTCACCGGCCTGATTTTTCGCAGTGGCTTTGAAGCGTTGCCGATCCCGTGAAGGCCACGCTTTTCTGGGTTGTGATGTTGTCGGTGTTTGCTTCGGCATTCCCAGATCGGGCCCGTGCCTCATTCGATCTGGTGGGCAACATTGAGATTTCTACAGGCAATGTGATTTGGCCAGGCAACCTCGCATTGGCCACACTCACCATCACGAACAATGGCCCCGATGTTGCTCAAGACGTGGGCTTTGGTACCTTTTATTGGGCTACAGTTGGCTACCGAACCATTGAGGTTTTTGCGGTTCCGGAATCCGCACCTTGTAGTGTGCGATACACCGACTTCACCCTTCCCCCGCCAGGCATTTCTGCGTTATCCGTGGACATTCGTCCTTTTCAAGATCTAGGCGCCGGTGAGTCGCTATCGTGCGTGGTCGGGCTAACCACTTACCCGGAAACGCCGCCGGTCATTCGGCAGCGTTTTGTCTTTGGCGCTATCGGCAGTGATCCGATTGGAAATGGTGATTTCATTTTTGTAAACATCAGCACCGGCACTGGCATTCCAGCGGTGTCGTCGCTGGGGCTGGGTCTACTCGCCCTGTGCATGGCGCTTATCGGGATGCGGCTGCTATCGGCGCTGACTTGCAACCCGGCAAGCCAGCCGTGGCATCGTGCGCCCTTGGATCTGCCGCGCCGTCGCTGGACTCACTGCCAGGGCTTGATCGGCGTGTGTTTGGTGTTGCGCTTGGGCCGCGCAGGCAGCAGCAATGAGGCCACTTGCGGATAGCGCTCGAGCAAAAAAGCGACGCGTTTGGCGTCACTCTGGTGTCGTCGATTACCATCACCCATCTGTGGACAAGTCACTGTTTCTCGCTGGCTTGCGTCTGCCAAAAGTCGGCGATGCTGGTCTACGCCACCGCCGCTGGCGCGGTGCGCAGACCGGGAACGAACTGCGCCAACAGGCCGCAGGCGGCGAGGGTCCAGACGATCAGGGCACCGGTCGGCAGGTCGAGCACGGCCGACAGTACGAGGCCGAGGGCATAGCCGAGGCCGCCGATCACGTAGGCCAGTCGCAGCCGGGTGCGGCTGCGCGTGGCCACGCTGGCGAGCGCCGGAATAATCAAACTGGCGAATACTAGATAGACCCCGACCAGTTGTACCGAAACGGTGATAGCCAGCGCAAAGACGCCGTAGAACATCAGGCCGTTGAGCTGGCCGCGATGCCAAACAATCATCGCCAAGACCACGCTCGACAAGAGCGCGGCGGGCCACAGTTGCGCGGGGCTGACCCAGAGGATCTGGCCGACCAGCAAATCCTTGAGGTGTTCGCCGCCGTGTGGGTTGTTGGCCAACAGCAGCAGGGCGCCGGTGGCGGCGAGTACGAACAAGGTGCCGATCAGCGGCTCTTGAAATTGCGGCCAGCGCCGATCGGTGAAGGCGAGCAACGCGGCGCCGGCCAGCGCGGCCGTGGCGGCGGCGGCCTGCACCGCCAGGCCGTGTTCGGGAACACCGAGAAACTGCGCGAGGATCACGCCGAGCGCGGCGATCTGGGCAATCGCCAGATCAATGAAGATGATGCCGCGTTCCAGCACTTGGCGGCCTAGGGGCACATGGGTGGCGAGCACGATGACACCGGCCAGGGCAGCCGGTCCGAGGATGCCGAGATCCAGCCCCGCCCAATTGAGCGCCCAGTTCATTTCGTCACCGCCAGCAATTGGTCGATGGTGGAATCGAACAGACCGAACAGATCTTTCGATTGGGCATCGCCACCGACGGTGAACGGCAACACCAGGGCCGCTACGCCGGTGCGCTCAGACAGCCAGTCTGCGGCCTTGGGATCTTGATAAGCCGCACTCAGGATGGCAAAGGGTTTGGCACTGCGGGTGGTTTCGATCAGGCTGGCCAGATGGCCGCTGCTCGGTGGCACGCCGGGTTTGGGTTCGAGCGCGCCGACTTGCTCGATGCCAAGCCAACTCAACAGGTACACCCAACTGGTGTGATGCACCACCACCTTGCGGCCACGGAGCGGCGCGGCTTTGAGTTCCCAGGCACGGATCGCGGTTTGCCAGCGGCCGCTGAAATCGGCGAGGCGTTCGGCGTATAGCGTTTGCTGCGCGGCATCGAGTTGCGCCAGCCGCGCGCTCAAGGCTTTGGCCACCGTCAACACCCGATGGGGATCGAGCTGGAAATGCGGATTGCCCTGCGGATGGACATCGCCAGCGGCGCGATCCAGTACCGTTGGGCGTTCCAGCGTGGTGATCTGACTGGCGGCCATGAACACGCCCGCGCCGCCGGCAACGCGGGCATTGCCGGCCTGCGCGACCAAGGCCGGCAGCCAGCCAATTTCCAGATCGGCGCCGGAACACACCAGCAGATCGGCGCGGCGTACCTTGGCGATCAGGCTGGGTTTGGCCTCGATGGCGTGCACATCCTGCAGGGCCGAAGTGGCGACATCGACGTCGATGGCGGGGCCGGCCAGTTCTTGCAGCAGCGCGCCCCATTCCGGCTCGCAGGCAAACACCTTGAGTTTGGCCTCGGCCGGCGTCGCCACGGCGGCAGCGGCGCACAGTAGGCAGATCAGCAATCGATTCATGGGTAACACCTCAGAAGGTTAGAATTTGTGTGCGCCATGGGCGCCCAGATTGACCTGGTATTGCAACGCGATGGCGTGGTCTTCGAGATCCGGATGCGGCCGTTCGTGGCTGAGTTGCAGGCGCAGCAGACTGAACTCGCTATTGAGCCAAGTCAGCATCAGCGTGTGGCGCTCGGGGTCGAACGAACTCGCCAGCGGGCCCGCATCGGCAGCACCCAGATAATCGTAGCGGTAGCCGGTTTCCCAACGCCGATTGAGTCGGTAGACGCCTTGCAAATACGCGCCCCAGCGCTCAGCGTTCCAGACTTGCGGCGTCGCCACCGTGGTATCGAAGAAGCTGCCGTCGCGGCTTTCCAGAAACGCTTCACCGCGCAGGGTCAGGCCGCCATCCTTGAAATTGCCGCGCGGCGCCCATTTCCAGGTGGCATCGGCGATATACAAATCGGCATTGCCGCTGAAGCCATCGTCGGTGAGTTTGGCGTCGGTATGCAGCAGCGACACCCCGGCGAGCCAGGACTGCTCGATGCCGATGTCGCCGCCGAGATGGACAAAGGCGGTCTTGCTGCCAACGCCGCCGTTGCCCGCGCCGCCACCGGGAAAGCGTTGTCCGCGCAGGACCTCGCCACCGACTTCGATAAACAGATCGGTCGGCGCGACCCAGCGCAGTTGCACGCCATCGTCAAAATACTGATTGCCCAAAAACGCCTGACTGACCAGTGGTCGATCAATGAACGAGTCGGTATGCGTGTGGTGGCTGTTGAGGTAGCCAATGTTGGAAAAAAAACGCCCGGCGCGCAGGCTGATGCCGCCGGGCAATCCCAGGGCGTCGATAAAAGATTCTTCGATACCGATTTCGTCAACGCCATCGGCGCTGCCCACCGCCAGGGTGACCTGGCCATAGAACTTGTCATCGACATTGGCCGAGAGGGCAATCTCACTCTCGCCCAAAGACAGACCTTGGCTAAGCGGGCCGCCTTCGCCCACCAGCGGGAAACCGGCGCGCTGATAGCGTTCTGGTGGCAACGAGTGGTGCGCGTAAGTGCCGTTCAACACCACGCTGATGGCCGGGTTGAAGGCGTTGCCGTTGGCCCCGGTCGGCGCGGCTGCCGGTACTGCGGCCGGTATAGCATCCGCCGCATCGGCGGCCGCCGTGGGCAGAGCGGCCAAGGCGGTTTGCTGCTGGATAAGCAACAAGGCGTCGCGCGCCGATTGCGCCGCCGCCAGCGCTTGCTCGGCCTGCTCGCGCAGGCGCTGCGCTTGCCGCTCCAGTTCGGTAATGCGCGCTGCCAGCGTCGCGATGGCGTCGGCACCGTTCGCGGTTTGTGCCGGACTGGCAGTGCCGATCAACAGGCCGAAGAAAATTGCTACCAGGTTCTTTTTGGACATGTCGGGAGCCGGTGGGGTCGATGGTTTGAGTCCATTACATTATATTATTACATATCACCTGGCAAGAACCCGAGGCCGCCGACCAGCAGCGTGGTGGCGGTGCTGGCGGATCGGTCCGAACCACGGCAGTTAGGTACTCGGCAGTTAGGTATTTGCACGTATTTTGCGCGGCCGCAGCGGGCAGTATTTTGTGCCCAGAACGGACCAGCGCAGTGCGCCCCGGTGCTGACGCACCAGCCACCACCCAGCGATTTCTGGTCCGCATCGAGGAGCCTGCCATGACCCGAATTCTGCTGGTTGACGATGACCGCAACGTGCTGCGTTGTCTCGGTCGCCTGATCCATTTCATGCCGATGGCCAGTTTGCGCGGCGAGGCCGTGGTCGAGTCGTTCGAAAAGCCCGAACCGGCATTGGCGCGCGCCGCCGACTGCGAGTTCGATCTGGTGATCGCCGACTACCTGATGCCGACCATGCACGGCGTCGAGTTCATGCAAAAACTGATCGCGCTGCATCCGCATACGCCGCGCATTTTGCTCAGCGGCTATGCCGGCATTCTGGAAGCGATGGCGGCGGTCAAGGGCATTGGCCCCATCGAGCTGATCGGCAAACCCTGGGACGACGAACAACTCAAGCAAACCATCGCCAGGTTGTTGCAGAACCGGCGCAGCGTGCGGATGGCGCCGCCGCGCTTGCACAGCGTGGCGGGTAGCCAAAACCCGGTGGCCAGGGTCTTGCCGATGGCGGGTGCTGACGCCTATGCCAAAGCCGAGCGACGGCCACTGCTCGATCCAGCACGCGCTCGCTTGGGTCAGCTGGTGCCGAATGCGCAGGTGGTGCGCATGCGTTAGCCTTGACTTGCAAAGCGGAACGCCGGGGCAGACTCAACGATCAGGGTCGCAGCTGGCGATCAAAAAAATCGACGATGGCGTGGTAGGCGTGCTTTTTCATCCAGGGTTGGGCGATGCTGTGTTTGCCGCCGGGGTAGGTCATCAATTCGAACGGCTGACCGGCTTGTTGCAGGGCGCTCATCAGGCGGGTGGAATTGACGAACAGCACGTTGTCGTCGGCCATGCCGTGGACCAGCAGCAGCGGCGATTTCAGCCCAGCGAGATGGGCAAATACGCTGCTCGTTCGGTAGCCTTCGGCATTGTCTGCGGGTTGGTCCAGATAGCGTTCGGTGTAGTGGCTGTCATACAGCGCCCAGTCGGTGACCGGCGCCCCGGCGACGCCGCAGGCAATTTGCTCGGACGCCTGCGCCAACAGCATCAGGCTCATGTAGCCGCCGTAACTCCAGCCGAATACGCCGATCCGTTTGGCATCGACATAAGGCTGCGCCGCCAGCCACTTGACGCCCTCCAGTTGATCTTTGACTTCGACCCCGCCCAGGTGCCGAAACAACGCTTCTTCGAAGGCTTTGCCGCGTCGATCACTGCCGCGATTGTCGATCGAGAAGACGATATAGCCGCGGCGCGCCATCACCTGTACCAACGGATCGTCCCAGGCCTTTTGCACTTTTTGCACGTGCGGCCCACCGTAAACATAAAGCATCACCGGATAGCGCTTGGCCGGATCGAAATCACTCGGCTTGGTCAGCCGGTAATACAGCCGTTGGTTCTCGGCGCCAATGATCGACCCGAACTCCGGGCTGGCGTGTTGTTCGTGGTATGGCCAATACGGATGCGTGGCGTCGAGGGTGTTGGCTTCGAGCACGGCGATTTCCTTGCCATCGGCGGCGTGCACGCGCACCGTCGGCGGCGTTGCCGGATTGCTGAAGGTATCGACGTAGATTTTGCCATTGTCGGCAAAGGTGGCGGCGTGCATGCCCTCCCCGTGGCTGAGTTGGGTGACTTCGTTGCCCGCCGTGGACAGCGCCACCGAAAAAATCTGCCGTTGCAGTGGATCGATGCCGCCGGCGGCAAAACTGACGCTATCGGCGGCTTCATCCACCGCCAGCAACGCATCGACCACCCAGTCCGCTGGCGTCAGCGCCCGCACCAACGTGCCGGTCATGTCGTAGCGATACAAGCGCTTGGTGCCCTCGCGCTCGCTTTGCCAGAGGAAACCTTGGCCATTTTTTAGAAAGCGCAGATCATCGTGCAGGTTGATCCAGGTATTGCTGGTTTCGGTCAACAACGTGCGTTGGCTGCCATCGGCGCGCGCCCAGAGCCGCAGTTGCAATTGCCGCTGGTCGCGACGCTGTAGCTGATAGGACAAGGCGCGGCTGTCGGCGCTCCAATCGACCCGGGCCAGATAAATATCCGGGTTCGGCCCCAGCTCTACCCAGCGTACCGGGGCGCTGGCGGGCAGCAACAAGGCGCCGCTGTGATCCTCGGCGATTTCCGCTGGTTTGGCCTGATCGAGTTCGATCACGCCGAGCTTGATCGCCACATTGGCCTGGCCCGCCGCCGGGTAATGCTGCTCGATCACCTCGGTGCTGTCGGCATTGACTTCAAAGCGGCGTTGTACCGGCACCGCCGACTCATCGACGCGGGCGAAGGCGATGGCCGAATCATCGGCAGCCCACCAGTAACCGCGATCGCGGCCCATTTCTTCTTGCGCGATGAACTCGGCCAGACCATTGCTGATCAGGCCGCCGCCATCGCGGGTAAGTTGCAGGCCGCGCTGGCTGGCCAGTTCGATCACCCACAGGTTCTGATTGCGGACAAAACTCAGATAGCGGCCCTGCGGCGAAACCCGGGCATCGGTGACAAAGCCGAGCGCACGTTCGGTGAGCTTTTGCACGGCTTTATCGGCGGCTTGCGCCAGGTCATAGAGATAAACCTCGCCGTTCAGTGGAAACAGCAGTTTTTTGCCATCTGGCGAAAAGGCGTACTCGAGGATGCCCTTCAGGCTGGCCGTGCGGGAGCGCTCGCGGCGCGCCTTTTCTTCGTCGGAAAGTTGTTCCGCACCGGGTTGCAGCCGCTTGGAATCGACCAGCATGGCGGTGCTGCCATCGGCAATCCTGTATTCCCAAAGATCCAACTGGAACTGGTCGGTTTCTTTGCCGCGCAAAAACGTCACCCGGCTGCCATCGGGCGAGACCTTCAGTCCGAGCAGGGTTTTGCCGGCCAGTGCCGGGGCATCGTAGATGCGGTCGATGGTGAGCTCGGCGGCGGCTTTCATCTCGGCGGGTTCTCCGGTTTCAGCAGCTTGGACAAGGGCTGCACTCAGCATCAGGGTGGTAAACAGTAGGCTTCGCATGGTCTGCAGATCCTTGAAAAGGGTTACCGGCGTTCAGTAGGGTCGGCTGGGCGGCGCACGGGCAGGCCCGCAAGGCCACGCGCGAGTGTAGCCGCAGCGGCCGGGCCAAGGCGTTGGCCAAGGTCACGATTCGGTAAAGGCTTCGAGCTAAACTTCGGCTTTCCGCAACGGAGCTACCCGCATGCTGACCATCGTCATCCGAACTGGCGCAGTGTTCGCCGCGAGCCTAATGCTGGCCGCTTGCCAAACCGCCGCGACCCGCGCGCCGACTGCGGTAACGGAGCCGGCCGCGACCACGCCGGGGCTCGCCGATGACAACTTCAAGGCCGTGCTCTGGCAACAAACCGCTGCCGAATACCAGGCGCTGGCGCTGCAGGTTTATCAGCGCGCCGATCAAGCGCTGGCCGCCGCCATCGCCGATCCCCAATGGAATGCGCTGGATGCAAGCGAGCGGCCAGCGGCAGCCGCAGGCGATGGCATCGCGATCATTGCCGACATCGATGAAACCCTGCTGGATAACAGTGCCTTTAGTGTCCGCCAAATGCGTGAGCCGATGCCCGCTGACTTGACCCCGGCAGCAGCCAGGGTCGAGTTTGAACGGCGCTGGCGGGAATGGGCGCTGGAGGCGCAGGCGACCGCCATGCCGGGCGCCGCAGAGTTTATGCAGCGCGCCGTTAAATTGCCCAAGGTGGAGGTGTTCTACCTGAGCAATCGCCGCGATGAAGAAAAAGCCGCCACCTGCCAAAACTTGCTGGCGGCCGGTTTCCCGGTGCCAGGCTGCGCCACCCATGTGCTGACCCGTAACGATGCCGAGGGCCGCTTGAAAGACAAGGTCTCGCGGCGCCAGGCGGTAGCGCAGCAAGCCCGGGTGGTGCTGCTGTTTGGCGACAATCTAGGTGACTTCATCGGCAACATAGAGACAACCATCGACGAACGCGCAGTGATCGTGCAAGCGCACAAAGACTGGTGGGGTTCCCGCTGGTGGATTCTGCCCAACCCGGGCTATGGTTCTTGGGAAAACATTTTGGGGCGAGTTACCGGGCGCGCCGATGATTTTGCCGACGCCGCCGCCCGCACGGCCTGGTTGCGTCAACAGAAAGAACGGCTGCTCAAGGACTGTCGTGTCCCGGATTGTCGGCCGAAACCGAGTCAGCCTGGGGACGCCCGCTGATGGATCGAGCTCGGGTCGGCAAACCCATCGCCCACACCGAACGGCTGATTTTTGCGCTCGACGTGGCCACGCGGGTAGAGGCGCTGGACTGGGTCGAGCACCTCGGCGATAGCGTGGCGTTCTACAAGATCGGCATGGAATTGCTCACCAGTGGTGATTATTTCCGGGTGCTCAATGAACTCGCCGAGCGCGGCAAACGCGTCTTTGTCGATCTCAAGTTCTTTGATGTACCGGCCACGGTGGCCGCCGCCGTCAAGGGACTAACCCGATATCCCGTCGATTTCTGCACGGTCCACGGCAACCACGCCATGGTCAAGGCGGCGGTGGCGGTCAAGGGACCGATCCGACTATTGGCGGTCACCGCGCTCACCAGCCTGGACCAGCACGACCTGAGCGATCTCGGTTTTGCCTGCGATCCCCGCCAACTGGTGTTGTCGCGTGCCCGGGCGGCACTCGCGGCGGGCTGCGACGGCGTCGTCTCATCGGGACTGGAAGCCCCCTTGCTGCGGCAGGAAATTGACCACCGCCTGATCGTGGTCTGCCCCGGCATTCGGCCGATCAGCAACGATGACCAAAACCTGAGTGACGACCAAAAACGCACGGTCGATGTCCGCCAGGCATTCATCAACGGTGCCGATTACATCGTCGTCGGCCGACCGATCCGCACCGCGCTGGAACCCTTGGCGGCCGCGCAAGCGATCCAGCAAGAGATCGCTGATTACTTCAAATAACTTATTAATCAATAGGTTAAGCCATAGTTCTTGAGGTATTGTCTTAAGAGTACGTTGCAAGCTACTATGGCGACACCGCAAGACCGCAGAATCACCACAAAAAAATCCAACAAAGCGCCCTGATCCCCCTCCGGCCTGTGCCGGCTCATCAGATGGTTCGCAAGAGCCATCTGATTTTTTTTGTCCACGTCAATACTTGCCAACGGTCTCGGCACAGCCCACCATTCAGGGCCAACCCTGACGGAGTACTTGGCCATGAACCTGAAATCCGGCGTCTTTGCCCTCGCCTTGGCTACGACCATGGCGCTCAGCGCCTGCCAGAGTGAAGAACAGCAGGCAGCGGCCAAGGCCAATGCCGGGGTCCAGGCGGCGGTGGCGGCGAGCGCCGAATCGCCGGCGGCGGCGGTCGCTGTGGGTGCCAGGAATCTGCGCGAGAACAACCTCAAGGCGCTGGTGGAGGCCTCGGTGCCACCGGAGTATCTGGCGCAACTGCACGGCAAGTGGACGGCCAAGCTCAACGAAGCGCCCATCACCGATGCCAAACGCGCCGAGTTCAAGGCCGACATGGACAAACTCACCGCGGTCGATGCCGAAAAAAAGCTGTGGCAAGAGATGGCACCCAAACTGGCCAAGCTGAAGGCCGAATCGGCCGCGCAAATGCCGATGGTGGTGGGGATCGGCCGTGGCGTGCTGGTTTCGGCCGTACAACAGAATGAAGACTTGAACGAGCCGCAGAAACAGCAAGCAGTCAAGGCGATCAATGCCTTTGCGACCTGGGCCGAGAGCGCCCAGTTCACCGATCCGGTGTTGGCGCAAAAAGCCCTCGGCGTGGTCTGCCAAACCGCACGCGAACTGAAATTCGCCTCGCTCGATGAAGTCCGCGCGCTGACCTTTGATCAAGCGCTGGCCAAAGGCGATATCGCCTTCAAGGGACTCAAGCAGGTGTTCGAACTTTATGGCCTGTCGATCGACCAGACCCTCGATAGCGTCAAGGCGGTGCTGGTGTCGGAAACCGGCGACCAGGCCAAAGTCAAAGTCAGTTACACCCTGCTGGCGACGCCGTTGGAGTTCGAGTCCGAGATGGTTCGCTATCAAGGCCGTTGGTACGGTGCCGATGGCCTGCGCAAAATGCAGAAAGAGGCGGCAGAAAGTGCCGTCGCCAAGGCGGTAGCGCCGGCCGCCAAGGGTTGAGCACAGGCGGCGGTCGATTTCCCCAAGCGCGCCAGCTCGATATGGCCAGTCAGCCGATGACCCTGCATCGCCCCGAGGCTAAACGGCCGCGTGCGCCCTGGTTGTGGCGCGGGCTCGGCTGGCTGATCCGCCCCTGGCTCGGCATCCGCACCGAACCCAGCCATCCCGATCAATTGCTGGCAAGTGACGAGCGACCGTTGGTCTACTTGCTGGAGCGTTACGGTATTTCCAACGTGCTGATTTTGGAGCAGGCCTGTCGCGGCCATGGGCTACAGCCACCGCTGCTGCCAATGCCGGGCGGCTACCTGCGCAAATGGCGTTCGGTGCTGGCGGTGTCGCGGCGCGACGGTATTTTTCGACGACCGCGCAATCGCACCCATTCCGAAGGCCTGGCGCAGTTGGTCAATGCGGTGCGGATGAACCCGCATCTGGATATCCGCATCGTGCCGGTATCGATTTTCGTTGGCCGCGCGCCGGCCCGCGAATCCGGTTGGTTCCGCGTGCTGTTTTCGGAGAACTGGTCGATGGTCGGCCGGTTTCGACGCTTGCTGTCGGTGATCCTCAACGGCCGTGACACGATCGTGCATTTCTCGCAACCGATCAGCCTGCGCCAGGTGGTCAGCGAAGGCCTCGATGCCGAACGCACGGTGCGCAAGGCGAGCCGCGTCATGCGCGCCCATTTTTCGCGCCTGCGCAGCGCGGTGATCGGCCCCGATCTATCGCACCGGCGCACGCTGATCGATGCGGTGATGAACGCCCCGACGGTGCGCCAGATGATGGCCAATACCGCCAGCAAAGAGTCGCTATCGGTCGAACAGGCCGAAGGCCGTGCGCGCAACTACGCCTGGGAAATTGCCGCCGACTACTCGCACCCGGCGGTGCGCTCGGTCTCGTTCTTGCTGAAAACGGTATGGACCAAACTTTATGACGGCATCGAGGTCCACCATTTTGATACCCTCAAGCAGGTCGCGCCCGGGCATGAAGTGGTGTACGTGCCCTGCCACCGCAGCCACATGGACTACCTGCTGGTGTCCTATCTGCTCTACGAAAACGGCATCGTGCCGCCGCATATCGCGGCCGGCATCAATCTGAATCTGCCGCTGATCGGCGCGTTATTGCGCAAGGGCGGGGCGTTCTTTCTGCGCCGCAGTTTCAAGGCCAATGCGCTCTATTCGGCGGTATTCACCGATTACGTGACGCAACTGTTTCGGCGTGGCGTGTCGCTGGAATATTTCGTCGAAGGCGGCCGCAGTCGCAGTGGTCGTCTGCTCGATCCACGCGCCGGCATGCTGGCGATGACGGTCAAGAGTTTTCTTGCCGAATCGCGACGGCCGGTGGTGTTCCAGCCGGTGTACATCGGCTACGAGCGCCTGCTCGAAGGCAAGTCCTACATTGGCGAACTTTCCGGCAAGCCCAAAACCAAAGAATCGCTATTCGGCTTGTTGCGCTCGCTCAAGCTGCTGCGTGAACACTACGGCAAAGTTGCGGTGAGCTTCGGCGAGCCGATCCACCTGCTGCCGTTTCTCGACCAGCGCGCGCCGAATTGGCGCGAAGACGTGCGCACCTCGGATCGACCCGATTGGTTTGCCGGCACGGTCAACGCGTTGGCCGATCAGATTGCGGTCAACATCAACCGCAGTGCCGACGTCAATCCAGTCAATCTGCTGGCGCTGGCGTTGCTGGCGACCCCAAAAAATGCCATGGCCGAGGACGACCTGGTTCGTCAAATCGGCCTGCTCAAGGATTTATTGGCCCGCCTGCCGTATTCCAATCGGGTGACCGTCACCGCGCTGACCGGCGCCGAAGTGATCGCTTACGGTGAGCGCCTGGGCGTGATCGAGCGGGTCAAACATCCGCTCGGCGATGTGCTGCGTGCCGATGGCGACCGCGCCGTTTCGCTCAGTTATTTCCGCAACAACGTGCTGCATTTGTTGGCGGCACCGGCTTGGGTGGCCTGCTGTTTTCTCAACAATCGGCGCTTGCAGCGGAGCACGGTCGAGCGTCTCGGCCGTTTCATCCATCCGTTCCTGCAGAACGAATTGTTTTTGGCCTGGGACGCCGACGGTTTTGTTGCCGAGGTGCAGAAAACCATCCAGGTGCTGATCGGCATGGGCCTGCTGGAAACCGACGAAGACGACAAATGCCTGCACCGGCGCATCGGCCAAACCGATGAGGCCTATCAATTGCGGGTGATCGCGATGAGCCTGTTGCAGGCGTTTGAGCGCTACTACATCGCGCTGGCCCTGTTGGTCAAAAGCGGCCCCGGGGTGCTGTCGTCAACGGAACTGGAAACCCAATGCCAGCACACCGCCCAGCGCCTGTCGTTGTTGCACACCCAGGCCGCGCCGGAGTTTTTCGACAAGACCCTGTTCCGCGGATTTATCGCCACCTTGCGGCAAAATCGCGTGGTCTGGCCAAGCGCCCAGGCCAAACTTGATTTCGGTGAGGAGTTGAGTTTGATGGCGAGCGATGCCAAGTTGATCCTCAGCCGCGAACTGCGCCACTCCATCCTGAAACTGGCCAGCGATGCCGAACGAACCCCGGAGCCGGTGGCGGCGCCGTAACCCAATACCGGTAGCTCAAATCCAGGTCGTAGGTCGGATCAAGCCGCGCCTCGCACCTGGGGCATAGGCCAGTGCCGGGGGCAGTCGACCGATCAGGCGACACGACGCCTCAAGCGTCCAGATCGTAGGTCGGATCAAGCCGCGCCTCGTACCAGGGGCATAGGCCAGCAGCTGGTTCGCGGCGGATCCGACAATATTTTGCGGCAGCGACTGGTTCCGACCGACTTCCATCGCAGGCCCGCGCCCGGGGCAGTCGACCGATCAGGCGGCACCACGCCTCAAGCGTCCAGGTCCGGAATCAGCCGGGACTGATAGAAGGCGATCATGTCCTTGATCTTCAGCTTGCGCTTTTTCATCCGCTTGATTTGCAACTGATCGACAGCAATATCGGCCGACAATTTATCGATCAAGGCATCCAGGTCGCGGTGCTCGATCTGCAGTTCCATCAGCTGCCGGGCGGTGGCGGTCAAATCAATCGGGTCGGTCATTGACGGGTTTCCTCAGGCGGCCAGTGTAGCCCGCTGCCGGTTGCTGCCGCCACTCGCTCCCGGCTGCCAAGACAACTGCGCGGATCGCCAGCGGGCGGCAATTTTGCAAGCGGTGCTTTCGGCTTCGCGCGGCCACTACACTGGCGCCCCCATCGCCCTGCAAGCAAGGAATGTCCGCATGTTTTTTCGCAATATCAGTCTGTTTCGTTTCCCGGCCACTGCCGCCGATCGCCTCCAGGAGCTCGATAGCAAGCTCGGCCAGCACCTGCTGCGCCCGTGCGGACCGCTGGAACTGTCGGTGCGCGGCTGGGTGTCGCCGTTCGGTCGCGGCTCCGAAGTCTACGCCCACGGCTGCGGTCCTTATCGCTGGTTGACTTTGGGTGGCGAAGACAAACTTTTGCCGGCCGCCGTGGTCAACCAGGCGATCGCCGAAAAAGTCGAAGCGCTGGAATCGGCGCGCCTCCGTCCGGTATCGGCAAAGGAGAAAAAAAAGCTTAAAGATGAAGTACTTGTCGATTTAATGCCGCGCGCGCTGGCGCGCCCGTCGCGGCTCTCGGGCTACCTCGATACCGACACCGGTTGGCTGCTCGTCGATAGCGCCTCCAATAAAGCGGCTGAGACCTTTGTCAGCAAGCTGCGCGAGGCCCTCGGCAGCTTTCCGGCGGTGCGCGCCGAGGCCGAAGAATCGCCGCGTGCGGTGATGACCGAATGGCTGATTGACAGCACGCTGCCAACCGGCTTTGCTTTAGGCGATGAATGTGAACTGAAAGATCCCGCCGACCGTGGCGCCATCGTCCGCTGCCGTCGTCAGGAACTCGATAGCGATGAAATACGCGAACACCTGAAATGCGGCAAACTGGTATCGCAACTTGGCTTGAACTTTCAGGAGCGGATGCAATTTGTGCTCGATGACACGCTGACCATGCGCAAGTTCAAATTGCTCGATGGTGCCACTGAAGTCATCGAAAAAGGCGACCGTGATTCGGTGCGCGCCGAGTTGGATGCGCGGTTTGCGTTGATGAGCCACGAGTTGGCGGGATTGTTGACGGTGTTGGAAAAGTTGTTCGGTGTGCCGCGGCCCCAGGGCGCTTGATCCTGAAGTCCGGCCTCACCGTTCTTAACCACCAGGATGCGGTATGAAGCTGCAGGCAGAAAGTTTTGTCGAGCTGGAAATCCCCAACGGCCGCACCGTGCGCGTGCTGACGCGCACCCATGCGCGGGCGCGGCGGATTTCGCTCACCGTGGGTATCGGCGGGCCGCGGTTGTCGGTGCCGACCGGCACGCATCCGGCCACGATGCGGGCGTTTTTGCGCGAGAACGCCGACTGGTTGCAGAAGAAATTGCGCGAAATGGCGCTGACCGGCAAAAAACTATCACCGCCGGTGCCCGGCCATGTGGAGACGTTCACCTTTCGCGGCGTCGATCTGCCGGTGCGCTGGCGCGATGGTAGCTTTCCCAAAGCCGAGGTAGAGAAAGCCGAGTTGGTGATTACGGTCAATCTGCAACACCCCGACGCGGTGCGCAATGTCCAGCGCGCCATGCGCAATTTTCTGCTGCGCGAAGTGCGCCGTGAAGTGGCCCGCAGCGTCGCCTATCTGGCCATGCGGGTTGGCCGCACGCCGACCGCGTTGCGGTTCATGCCGATGCGCACGCTGTGGGGCTCGATGAGCATCAAGGGCCGGATGACGATGGATGTGGCGCTGATCCTGGCGCCACCGGAAGCGCTCGAGTACGTGGTCGCTCACGAGATGTGCCACCTCTGGGCGCGCAATCACGGACCGCGCTTCTGGGCGCGCGTCGGCGAAGTGTTTCCCGACGTCGAAGCGCAGCGCGACTGGCTCAACCGCCACGGCCACAAGGTCAAACACGAGCTGTCGCGCTGGATCGGGCTGGCGCTGGATTGAACGCGGCGTGGCGCTTGACCGACGCCGATCAGCGGCGACGGTCCGCATTTTTGCAGGGTGGATA
>PEUI01000347.1:8127-8426 GCA_002785585.1 Lysobacterales bacterium CG02_land_8_20_14_3_00_62_12 | reverse complement strand
GTGGCGCAAATACACCTGGGCAACCCGGGTGCCGTAGGAAACGCCGAACAGATTGATTTTTTCGGCGCCGATCGCCTGGCGCACGCGGTCTAAGTCGGTCACCGCCACGGTGGTGGTGTAGAAACGCGGATCGGCCCGACCCGCCAGGGATTTCAAGCAGCCGCGCACGAACGCCACTTGCGCTGCGGCGCTATCGTCATCGGCGGCATACGCGCTCTTTCCCTCCTTGCCTTCGCACTTGAGCGGATTGGAAGCGCCGGTGCCGCGCTGATCGACCATCAGCAAATGGCGCTTTTCGC
>PEUI01000347.1:7978-8110 GCA_002785585.1 Lysobacterales bacterium CG02_land_8_20_14_3_00_62_12 | reverse complement strand
GCCGCGATCTGCGGATATGCCTCCACCGCCGATTGTCCCGGACCACCCGCCAGAAAAAATACCGGGTCTTCGGTCGGCTTGACGTTGTTGGCCGCAGCCAGCGCGATCCGCAGTTGAATCTGGCGGCCGGCG
>PEUI01000347.1:7769-7911 GCA_002785585.1 Lysobacterales bacterium CG02_land_8_20_14_3_00_62_12 | reverse complement strand
GGTCTTTCAAATCACAAGTAGCGAACTGCAGGCTGCCGAGCTGAAAGCTGGCGGCCGCCGTCGGCCGAGCGGCGCTGACCGACGCGCCCACCGCCAACAGCAGCAGGGCAAAACCAGCGCGTAAATGGGTACCGATCCGCAT
>PEUI01000347.1:0-7730 GCA_002785585.1 Lysobacterales bacterium CG02_land_8_20_14_3_00_62_12 | reverse complement strand
ACGCCGAAAGCGAAGCACCGGCCTCGGCCACCCCGGGCTCCCCTATACTGCCGCGTCCCCAAGCACCGGCCAAGATGAACCCACCGATGAGCGTTCCGGCTTTACAGATCGATGCACTGAAAAAGACTTACGACAACGGTGTACAAGCCTTGAGAGGCGTCTCGTTGCGGGTCGAACCCGGTGATTTTTTTGCTTTGCTCGGCCCCAATGGCGCCGGTAAATCGACGCTGATCGGCAGCGTCTGCACCTTGGTCACGCCGAGTTCCGGCAGCATCCGGATTTTCGGCCATGACCTGATCGCCGAGCGCGCCAAGGCTTTGTCCTGCATCGGCGTGGTGCCGCAGGAGATCAACTTCAACCAGTTCGAAACCCCATTCGAGATCGTGGTGAATCAGGCCGGTTTCTACGGCATCGAGCGCGCCGAAGCCAAGGAGCGCGCCGAAAAAAACCTACGCCGCCTGTCGCTCTGGGATAAAGCCCATGGCATTTCGCGCGCGCTCTCCGGTGGCATGAAACGTCGCCTGATGATCGCCCGGGCGATGGTGCATGAGCCGCGGTTGCTGATCCTCGATGAGCCGACCGCCGGCGTCGATATCGAAATTCGGCGCGCGATGTGGAGCTATGTCGTGGACATCAATCGCGCCGGCACCAGCGTCGTCCTGACCACGCATTATCTGGAGGAAGCCGAGCAACTCTGTCGCCACATCGCCATTGTCGATCACGGCCTGATTGTCGAAAACACCGATATGCGATCACTGCTGGCCAAACTCGACCGGGAAACCTTTGTGCTTGACTTGTGCCAACGCTGCGACGTCATTCCGCTGAGCAGCGGCGTGCAACTCAAGCGCATCGACGACACCACGCTCGAAGTGGAAGTCCCCAAGGGCACCGCGCTCAACGGCCTGTTTGCCGATCTCAGCAAGGCCGGCATCGAAGTGCGTTCCTTGCGCAACAAATCCAATCGGCTGGAAGAACTGTTTCTCAATCTGGTCGAACGCGGCCAGGACGGTGGCGCATGAACGGCCATGGCAACTGGGTCGCGTTCAAAACCATCGTCGGCCGCGAGGTCCGCCGCATCCTGCGCATCTGGGGTCAAACCCTGGTCCCGCCGACGATCACCATGACGCTGTATTTCGTCATTTTCGGCAAGATGATCGGCGGCCGCATCGGCACCATGGATGGCCTGCCCTACATCGACTTCATCGTGCCTGGGCTGATCATGATGAGCGTGATCCAGAACAGTTACGGCAACATTGTGTCGAGCTTCTTCGGCGCCAAGTTTCAGCGCTTCATCGAAGAAATGCTGGTCACCCCGACGCCGAACTGGGTGATCTTGAGCGGCTACGTGATCGGCGCACTGCTGCGCGGGTTGATGGTCGGCGGCATGGTGCTGCTGGTGGCGATGTGCTTCACCGAGATCCGCGTCGCCCATCCCTTGATTACCTTGGTCACCTTGTTGTTGACCGCGCTGGTGTTTGCCTTTGCCGGCTTCATCAACGCCATGTTTGCCAAGAAGTTCGACGACATCGCCATCATCCCGACGTTTGTGCTGACACCGCTGACCTACTTGGGTGGCGTGTTCTATTCGGTCAGCCTGCTGCCGCCGGTCTGGAAAACCATCAGCCACTTCAATCCGATCTTGTACATGGTCAACGCCTTTCGCTACGGCCTGCTCGGCATCAGCGACGTCGGCATCGGCACCGCGCTGACGCTGATGACCGGCTTCGCCGTGCTGCTCGGCGGCGGTTCGCTGCTGCTATTGCAGCGCGGTACTGGCTTGCGGCAATAGTCCGTCTTCCGGCTTGTGCCTTCTGCCTCAGTCCTCTGTCTTCCGCCTCCGGTCACCTGATTGGCATCGCCGGATCGCCGAGCAGCATGCTGGCCAGCAGGATGTCTCGGATGATGCCTGATTGCCCGGCCAGTGCCTGCTTGGCCGCCAGCAGGGCATCACCGATGCGCGTACCCGGCAGTAGCCGTGGATAGAGCACGTCGCCCAAGGCCTGGTGTGCTTCGACCTCGGTCAGGGTGGAGACACCAATCACCGCTGCGGCACCGTGGTGGTCGGGCAGCAGGAAGGCGTGCGCCATGGTGTCGGCGCGCGGCGATACGAAATAACTGTTCCAGCAACCCCACTGCACGATCAGATCGCTGACCGCGCCGGTCAGCGCGCCGACCTCACCGGCGCTGAGCAGGGCCTGGTCCTCACTGCTCCACTGGATCGGTGCCGAATGGCCGACGTAACTGACCAGGCCCGCGCCTGAGTTGAGTTGCGCCAGCACCGCGTGGTTGGCGGCGCTGACGCCGAGGTCATCGACATAAGCGCGGTTCGACTGCCAGACGCCGGGCAGGCGCGCGGCGAAGTCTTCGCTGATCGCCTTGAAGTCAGACGCTTCATCGCTACCGCCAGCGACCAACAGCAGTCGGCGCCCCGGGTTGCTGCCGTCGACCGCGAGGAGCTTGTCGCTCAGCGCCTGGAACTCGGCCAGGGTACGCACCGGCAAGCGTCCGATGGCGACTTCCGGCACGCCGTCATCGTTGAAATCGGCGAGCGCGTTGTCGGTCGGCGCGTAGCGAATGCCATTGCCGAGCGATTGGTACAAAGTTGGCACCAGGCTCACCGAACCGAGCCCGAGATAATCCTTGTAGTCGTAGGTGTCGGCACCGACCAGCAGCACATACCGCACGCCAAGCGCTGCCACCGCCGCCTTCAAGTAACTTTGGATCGCCGCGCCTTCCGGCAGGCCATGGCCGAACTGGAGAAAAATCTGTTCCACAGCGACGACCTGGGTGGTCAGACCGCGCGACTCCTGCAAAGCCACCAGAGGCGCCATCGCCGCGATGAAGTTGCCATGGCTGATGATCAGGTAATCGGTCGGACCCACCGGCAGCGCCGCCGCCACCGGCAACGCTTCGACCCGCGGTGCCGGCAGCGCCGCAACATTGGCGATGAAATAATCGCTGGCGCCCGCGATCAGCGGCACCGTCACCGCGCCGCCGCTCGCCGACGACACCGCGCCGAGCGCGCGCCAGTCGCGCCCGCCACCGGCATAGGCGATCAGCTCGCCGTCGGCAAAACCACTGGCGACAAATCCGGGTGGTGTGAACTCGCCTTCGAAATCGGCGGCGAACAAGGCGCCACTGGAACTCTCCTGGTCACTGCCGCTGGCCAAACCATCGCTGGCATCGGCGTTGGTCTGTTGCATGTACAGCCGCCCCGCGCTCGCCACCGGCAGCCGGGGATAGTGCAATTCGACCGCATCCAGGTTGACCAGATCGTAGGCGAATCCGGTCTGCCCGTCGGCTTCGATGCGGATCGACTGGTTGCCGCTGGCCAGATCGGGCAGCAGCACCGCCAGCGTCTCGGCACGGCCACCGTCAAACACCGCGGTGCCACGTAGGCTGCCATTGACGCTCAGGGTGACGCGGTGATCCTGCCCGGCGCCGGGCCAATTGGTCACGCCGATCAACTCGGCGCTGAGCCGCGCGGCAAAATCCGTGGTCGCGACGGCGCTCGTGGTCAGGCCGAGATCGACGCTGGCGGCCTGGGTCGAAAACGCCAGCAGGCGATCCGCCTGCCAGGGATCGATGCCCGGCGAGCCGATGTTGTACCAGCGTTCCGGGGCATAGCGGGTGCGCTCCCAATACCAGGCCGGGCGGGTGATCGTGGCAACGCGAGGCAGGTCCCCAATGGCGATCACGCCCACACCATCGCTGCCGATCAGATAGGGCAGTTCGGCCGTGTACAAGGAATAGCCGGGCGCCACCAGAAAATCGATGGTCGAAGCGGAATCGAAGGTCGCTCCGGCACTGGCGATGCGTCGAGGCACGCCCTCGCCACGGAAGGTGACGGCAATATCAGCCACCGGCGTGCCGATGAGATCGACGCCAGCAGCCGCGAGCATCGCCGCGCCCACCCGGTAGAAGCCCGGTTCGGTCACCCACAGGCGGCCAGCCTTGGCGGCGGCCGTGGTGGCCTGGTTGCGTTCGCTGACCATGGCGAGTTCGGCACGTACCTGCGACCAATGCGGCACCGTCAACACTGGCTTGGCGCCATAGCTCGCGCCGACCAGAAACGGACCGCGCAGGTTGCGGCCACCGTGGGTATCGTGATCGACGATGTAGAAATTTCCCGACTCCGGAGCGCGGTCGAGGGTGATCTGGTAATCGTTGACTTCGGCGCTATCGACGGCAGCGCTGGCCAGCAGATTCGGCGCCAACGGCTTGAGCGCGCCAGCGACCATCTCCTCGATGCTGTAGCCGACATTGGCCACTTCGCTGGCGCTGGTGAAACGCACGCTCAATCGCCCGTCGACCCGTTCCGACTGCACCTGCATCAACCGCACCGGCAGGGTGTTGGCCGGGATCAGGTGGTCTTCCATTTCGCCATCGCGCAGCTGGCCGGTCGGCTGTGGGGAAGCATCACTGAAAAAGCCGGGATCGCTGGTCAGGCGCACGCGCAGATAAGTCGTGGCCAGCGTCGCATTGGTGATCCCGATCCAGCGCAGGATGCGGGTACCGGAAAATCCGCTCGGCACATTGCCGGTGATGAAGGTGGCGTCGGCGGCGCCCCCGGCCGCTTGCGCCAAGGCCGGCAGCGAGCGTTCGTTGGCATCGAGAAAATCGCCGTCGGCATTGAAATCGACCCAGCCGACCAACTGCGCATCCGTGCCGGTGCCGTTGCTCGCCGACACACTGACGCAATACTCGCCGATGCTGGTGTCGTAGCTGCCGCAGCGCCAGAACTGCGGTAAGCCGACCGGGCTGATCTTGGTCGGGAAGGTGACCCCATCTTCGTCGGCGCCATCACCGTCGGCGTTGGGGCCAGGGCTGCCATCGGCCTCGCCGTCGGGGGCGGTGCCGAGGAACCTGTTGCGATCCGCCAGCACATGCCGCGCGACCGTGCCACTGGCGTCGGCGGTGCTATAGCTGGCCGGCGCGTCGCCGTAGTCGAAGACGCAAAAAAAGAAATCCGACACGCCGACGATCTGGAAAACCGAATTGGTCTGCGGCTGATCGCCCTGAGCATAGGTAATCCGCACCGAGCTCACCGCGCGGGTAAAACTGACAGTGAAGTTGCCATCGGTGTTGTTCGGCGCCGCCGACAAGTCGGCCTCCAACCAGTCGCCGGCAAACTGGAGTTGGGCATTGGCAGCGACGATCTGCCGCGGAACCGCATTGCCGCCGCTATCGAAACCTTCGACCCGCAGGTAATCCTCCCAACCATTGCCATTGGACTTGTCCACGTCGAGCATGGTCAGAGTGAGCGAGGACACTGGTTCGGAAAAATTGAAGGTGCTGTGTTCGACAGATAGCTCTGTATCACCCGCAGTGTCCATGTTTAGGCTGTAGTAGCCGGCATGATTCCCATTGGTGCCGGTCCTGGTGATGAAACTTGGGACGCCTATGTCACCATCGCTCGGCGCCTCGCCGCTGGTGGCCCCTTGGCTCATGGTCACGCCAAAGCCGCTCGCGCTGACAAACGGCTGGTTATTGCCATTGGCGCCCCAGTCGTAGGTGAGGTTGGAGCCACAGATCGTGGGCGCGGTAGCGGCCGCATCGCGCAACACCAGGCGCGAGGCGTTCAAAGTACCGATATCCTGTGCGGCCAGATCGCAGACGCGCAGTCGCCAGGTACCTTGGGCGTTGCCGGTGTAGAAGTTGATGTTGTTGGCGTTGACCAGGCGCCGGAAGGGCGCATTCGCGGGCGGATCGACATCACCGTCATTGCGAACGCCCTCGGCATTGCTCGAAAACATCACCCGGTAGTTGTCGCCATTGTCGTTGGCTGTCTCGTTGGGCAGGGTGATGCTGCTGCCGTCCGGCGCCACCAGGATCAGCCGCAGATCACCGCGCCAAGTGTGGTCGATATCAACGCCGACTGCGATATCGCCTACCGTAAAACTGTCGGCGACCAGGTAGCTGTGCTCGGAAAAACTGGCGCAGCCGGTATTGTCAGCAATCGCCAACACGGAGTTGTTGTCGTAGCTGTACACCACCTGCGCCGACAAGTTCGGGGCCAACCACAGGCCCAGCACGACCGACGCCAGCCGACCGAATGGTGATCGTCGATTTTTGCGGATCGGGCTGGTTCCGAGCGATTTCATCTGAGCGGTCTCCTGCAAGTTGTGGTGGATGCCCACGCGCCGCCGTTGGCCAGGTGATGCGCCGCATGCTGTTCGCCATCCTCGCCGACGCACTTGCCTGGTCGCGTCGATGGCATCCGTCTTCGGCTATTGTCGTGCAAGGTCCATGCCCGCAAGGCAGTAACGGCGCGGGTTTGCCGCAACGTCATGCTTATTTGCTTTGTTACCCGCGTCTGGACAGTTCTGAAAACCGCCGGGAAATAGCGCACCGCCCCCCCAGACGGTCTGCCATCCCACCCCATGGAAACGGCTTCAGAGCTGACGCGGATTGCGGCGATTCCGGCAGCGCCCTAACATGGCAACGCTCCCGCGCCAGCCGCAGCGCCTGCGCTGATGCGCCAGCCCGCAGACGGTCGGCCTCGGCTCGCGGTCCCGTCTTCAGAACTCAATGCGCCAGGCTTGGTCATTCGCCCTGCGCCCGCCCTCCCCTTTCCACGTCCAACCTGAGGTATTTTGAATGAACTTGCCGAAGCTCCTGCTTTGCGCCCTGCTCGGCTTCGCTGCCAGCGTGAACGCCGTTACCGCTGCTGAATCGGAGGCCCAAACCGATCAAGCGTCTGCCAATCAGAAGTTGCTGGCCGACCTGCATTACCGTGACGGCGACTTTGCGCTCGGCAGCGCCCACGCCACCGTGCATGTGCGGAGGGGTTTTCATTACCTCGATGCCGCCGATGGCCGGAAAGTGCTGGAGGGTCTCTGGGGCAACCCGCCGGATGACAGCGTGCTCGGATTGCTGGTGCCCGACGACATCGATTTGCTCGGCGAACATTCCTGGGTGGTGGTACTCACTTACGCCGACGACGGCCACGTCGCCGACGAAGACGCCACCAGCATCGACTACGACAAAATGTTGAAAGAGATGCAGGCAGACACGCTGGCAGCCAATGGCGAACGTGAAAAAGCGGGCTACCAGAAAGTCCAGTTGATCGGCTGGGCAGCGCCGCCGCGCTATGACGCCAGTAGCCGCAAATTGCATTGGGCCAAGGAGCTTGCCTTCGGTGATAGCGCCGAACACACCTTGAATTACGACATCCGCGTACTCGGTCGCGCCGGTTATCTGAGCATGAATGCGGTCGCCAATGTCAGCGATCTGGAACTGGTGCAAGCGGGCATGGGCCAAGTGATGGCGATGACTGAATTCGATGAGGGCGAACGCTACGCCGATTTCAATTCCTCGACCGACAAAGTGGCGGGCTATGGCCTCGCCGCCCTGGTCGGTGGCGCAATCGCCGCCAAGACCGGCCTGTTCGCCAAGCTGCTGGTGATGCTGCTCGCAGCCAAAAAACTGGTCATCCTCGGACTGATCGCGCTCGCCGCCTGGCTCAAGCGCTTTTTTGGCCGCAAGGCGGATTGAGACCAGGTCGCTGCGATTTGCCCCGGTCGCAGCGGATCCCCGCATTGACCAGCTCCGCTGTTGAAAGCCACTTCGTTTCATGCGGGCTACTTGCTGGCATCTAGTTCAATCCAACGCCGTGGCGCTTAACGGCCGCGGACCATCGCTCGCGGCAACCGGTATGATCGGCTGCCCGGCTGGCCGCTGGGATTGGGTGATGACATCAAAACACCCAGCGTTCTGGTCAAAGGACT
>PEUI01000319.1 GCA_002785585.1 Lysobacterales bacterium CG02_land_8_20_14_3_00_62_12 | reverse complement strand
GTGCGAGGTCGAACTCGACACCGGTCGCACCCACCAGATTCGTGTGCACGCGCAGCACATCGGCCATCCGGTATTGGGCGACGAGAAATATGGCGATGCCGAGGCCAATCGCCTGGCGCGTCCGCTGGGGCTGAAGCGGCTGTTCCTGCACGCGCTGCAGTTTCGGTTTGTGCTGCCGACGGTGGCCGAGGCCTACTTGTTCCAGGCGCCGCTGGCGCCTGAGTTGGCCTCGGTGCTGGATCGACTGCGCGCCGATGCACCCGGACAACGCGGCTAGTCGAATAGTGCGTTTTGTAGGGCGGATAAGTACCGCGCATCCGCCGTTCGCCGCAGCGTTCAACCAGCACGACGCTTCGGCAAGACAATAATGAGTCATCATGCGCGCATGAATAACTTTGATATTTTGGAACTGATTGCGCCGCTGAAAGTCGCGGTCGCGCAGGCGAACTACCTGACGATGACACCGATTCAGGCGGCCAGCCTGCCGCCGATCCTGGCCGGACGGGATGTGATCGGTCAGGCCAAGACCGGTAGCGGCAAGACCGCCGCGTTCGCGCTCGGTCTGCTCAATCGCCTGGATCCCGCGCTGGTCTCGGTGCAGGCGCTGATCTTGAGTCCGACCCGTGAATTGGCGACCCAGGTCAGCAACGAGGTTCGCAAGCTGGCCGCTGCCTTGCCCAACGTCAAAGTGTTGACACTTTGCGGCGGCGTGTCACTGCGGCCGCACTTGCAATCGCTCAAGCACCTGCCACAGGTGGTGGTCGGCACGCCCGGGCGGATTCTGGAGCTGATCGAGGCCGCAGCGCTGCCGCTCGACAAGCTGCAAACGCTGGTGCTGGACGAAGCCGATCGGCTACTCGACATGGGCTTTGCCGACGAAGTTCGTGCCATTCTCAAACACTTGCCGGCGACCCGGCAGACCCTGCTGTTTTCTGCCACCTATCCCGATGCGGTGCGCCGTCTCAGTCGTGACATTCAGCGTGATCCGATGGAAGTAACGGTGTCATCGACCTTGACGGAAGACGACATTGAGCAACGTTTTTACGAAGTAGCGGCGGAGCAGAAATTTGCGGCACTGATGCGCCTGCTCAATCAGCATGAAGCTGGCTCGGTTGCGGTGTTCTGTGCGCAACGCGTGGACGCCCGCGCGGTCGCCGATCAGCTGCGCAAGCAGGGCGTGGTGGCCTTGGCCCTGCATGGCGATCTGGACCAGCGCGAACGCGACGAGGTGCTGGTGCGTTTTGCCAACCGCAGCGCGACCGTGCTGGTGGCCACCGATCTGGCGGCGCGCGGGCTGGACATCCAGCATCTCGACCTGGTCATCAACTACGATCTCGCCAGTGATGCCGACGCGCATCTGCATCGCATCGGTCGCACCGGTCGGGCTGGTCGCAAAGGGTTGGCGCTGAGCTTGGTGATGCCCCACGAAAACGCTCGGGCCGTGCTTTTTGCCGGACCCATTGGCGAGGGTGCTTTGGCATCCAAGCTGCCTTCGCCGAAACCGGCGCCACTGCCAGCGCCGGCTTTTGTCACCCTGCAAATCGATGGTGGTCGCAGCGACAAGCTGCGTGCCGGCGACATTCTTGGTGCGCTCACCGGTAGCGCCGGTCTCCCGGGCGATGGTGTCGGCAAGATCGATATTTTTCCGACGCGTTCCTACGTGGCGGTGGCCCGCGACCATGCCGATGCCGCGCTGAGAAGTTTGGGCACCGCCCGCATCAAGAATCTGAAATTGCGCGTGCGGCGCCTTTGAAACCGATCCGATGAAGGTTTTGGTCAGCGCTTTGCGTATCCACACGAGAGTAGGCGCGGGCCTACACTTGGCGCTTGCTGTGAAGCGCATTGATGACCATGACGGGAGCGAGCAAATGCAGATTCGAAACGGTGGATGGGGCGTGTTGTTGACGATGCTGGGTGCGT
>PEUI01000092.1 GCA_002785585.1 Lysobacterales bacterium CG02_land_8_20_14_3_00_62_12 | reverse complement strand
TGATCATTGGCGCCGGGATCTGCGGACACTGGCGACGTCCAGTCGCGCAATTTGGTAACACTGGTCGAGCGCAACGGTTTCACAGTTGTCACCAGGGCCGACGCGGTCGATGATCAAAAACTCGCTGGCCGGCTCCAACGCCAACAGCGGGTGGTGCCAGGTACCGCGATGAAAATTGACGCCCTGTCCTGCGGTCGCCAGAAAGGCGCGCGGCGGCGAGCCTGGGTCTTTGGCAACGACCACCAGATACGCCAGTGGTCGCAGCGGAATAAACGCCTGGCTGCCGAGCGGATGACGTTCCAACAGGCGGATATCGAACGGCAGGACGCGTGCGGCGGCGCGACAGCGGCTGATCATCGCGGTGCCACCTTCGGCCTGGCAATCGACCGTGGCCAGCGCCGGGTAGCGCACCGCGGTGGCATCGTTGATCGCCACCGTGGCGCTGGCGGCGGCGGCTTCGATGACATCGCCAAAGCGGGCGAACGCGGCCTGGCTCAGTGGCTCAATGGCCAAGGCAGGCAGCGCGCTGGCGGGTGACTTCACGCCGGTCGTCCGCGCAGACGCAAACGGGAGACCCCGCCATCGGGAAAGATATTGAAGCGAATATGACTGATCGGCGCATGCGCCAACAGTTCCGAGCGAAAGTAATGTTGGGTATCCATCTGCAGGCTTTGCGGCGGCAATAAATCGCGCCAGAACATCGATTGCGTAATCAGCGATTCGGTGGTGCTCTGCGCTACCGAGGCTGCCTGCACCGAACAACGATCCGGGTAATTGCCTTTGAAGTGTCCGGTATCGACTTCAATCTCGCTGATGCTGCCGGCCTTGGCCAGGGCGATCAGGCACCAATCGTTGCCGGGCTCGCGGCGGCGGCGGGTTTCCCAGCCATCGCCCATGTCGCTGCCGCGTCCTGGCAACAGTAGTTGGCTGGCGGGGCCGAAGTGCTGGTCGTTGGCGGCAATCACACGGCCGCCTTGCAGCGCCGCGATCAGGTCGACCAAACCGTCGGCAGCGGTGGCCAACGCATCAAATTCGGGTTGACCATAAACGCGCAAGCGCGCCAAGCCGCCATCGGGCAGCAACTTGAGCCGCAGGTGGGTGTAGCTGCGCGCCGGATCGGTGGCAAAGTAGTGGTGGCGGTTGCCGCCAAGATTGACCGCCGCCAGCAACGGCTGCCAATCGGTGTCGGCACCGGGATCACCGTTGCCGAGCGTGCAGGCATCCATCGCGGCGGCCGGTGGAAAATTGCCGGTGAAGTGGCTGGTATCGAGATCCAGGCCGTAGATTCGGCCGGGCCGCGCCAACCGCAACACGCACCAATCATGACCCGGACCGCGGCGGCGGCGAGTTTCCCAGCCATCCATCCATTTGCCGTGGGTGTCGTATTGGCCGGGAACAAAGACCGCCGGCTGCGGATTCAACATACGCTCGCTGGCGGCGAAAAACTCGTCACTGCAGGCAAGCGTTCTGGCGCCGAGGCGGGCGTCCGCAAGATTGACGTAGTGCTGGACGAAGGCCGGTGCCGCCGGGTCGGTAACGAGCAAAGCCATGGGGTCTAGTCTCCGGTGCAATACGGCGATTCGGTGACGCCCATCATATCGAGCGTGCAGCCCGGATGAAGCGCAGCGGCTCTCAACAGCGGAGCGGGTCAATCCGGTGTTTAGTCTCCGGTGCCATACGGCGATTCGGTGACGCCCATCCTATCGAGCAGGCGCCAGCGCGCGATGCACTGAATCTGCACCAGCGCTTCGCGAAGCTCCTGCTCGCGGGGCTGGCTCAGGCGCTCGGCCAGGCGTTCAAGAATGCTGTCGCGGCGGTGCCCGCGCACCGCCAGAATGAACGGAAAGCCGAAGCGGTCTCGATATTGCTGGTTCAACTGTTGCAGACGGGCGAGCTGCTCGGGACTGCATTGATCGAGACCGGCACCGGTTTGTTCCTGCGCCGACGCTGCGGTGAGC
>PEUI01000098.1:8387-8544 GCA_002785585.1 Lysobacterales bacterium CG02_land_8_20_14_3_00_62_12 | reverse complement strand
GGTCTCGCCCGACCTCGGCACCGTCTCCGGACTCGGCGCCAGCGCCGCCGCCAAACGCCGCCAGAACGACAAACCCAGTCGCCAGTAGCGCAAGCCGTAATGCATCGCAAGCCTGATCACTGCCAGGAGGAATGCCACCATGTTTCGACTCGTCAAA
>PEUI01000098.1:3987-8374 GCA_002785585.1 Lysobacterales bacterium CG02_land_8_20_14_3_00_62_12 | reverse complement strand
TCGCCGCCACACTCGCCGGGCTTTGCCTGATCGCTACCCTGCCAGCGCTGGCTGCGAGCCGCGACGTCAGCATGCAAGTAGCCGATGGCCAGACTGTGCAATATGTCAGCGGCTTGACTTGGGCGACGTACCAAAGCGATGCCTTCGGCCTCGGCGTGACCGCTCGCGCCAATGACAAGCACACGTTCTGGCTCACCGTTGCGGGATTCAACGCCAGCGGTGAAAACTTCGACGTGCTGCCAGAAATGATCAGCGCGCGCAGTCAACAGGGGGGTCTGCACGTATTCACTGCCGACGAAGTGGTTCACGCCCAGGCCAAGCGCGACAAGTGGGAAGCCGTTGGGAATATTCTGGCCGCCGCAGGCAATCAGTACAATGCAAATCAGGCTGGTTATTACAACCAAACCGGCACCGTCAACGGTCGTTACCAGGGCAAGCAGGGCAACTTGGGCAGTGCTGGAAACTACAACGGCACCTACAACGGCACCTACAGCGCCAACGGCTATGACGCCGCAGCAGCTCAACAAGCGCAGGCTCAGGCCAACGCGCAAAACCAGGCGCTCGCCAACAACATGAAGTCCACCCAAGCGGCGCGCATGGATGGCCTCAACGAGCGACTTTTACGTCGCCAAACACTGTCCACGGGTTCTGGCATCCGCGGCGATGTGTTGATTAACCTGCCGCCCAAGGGCCGCCGCGGCAGCACGCAAATCGTGCAGGTGATCTTGCCGATTGCTGGGCAGGATTACCCATTTCTGGTGCGCGTTACCAACTGAACCGCGCTCACTTGTAGGGTGGATAAGCGCAGCGCATCCACCGCTCGCCAATACGGTAGATGGTGGATGCGCGGTGCTTGTCCTATTCACAAACGCTCCGATCCGCTGACTTACTGGCCAATAAAAAACATCATCACCCAGCTCGCGGTGGCCAGCGCCCAGGCCAGGCTGCGCAGGCTGGCGCGATTGGCGATGTAGAGGGCGCCGTAGACCAACCGGAACAGGATGAAGCCGATCGCCAGTTGGTCGAGCCGCGCCTGATTGAACTGCAATTGGTGGGCGATGATTACCGCTGCCGCGAACGGCGGGAACGCTTCGAACGAGTTGAGATGCGCCCAATGCGCACGCAGGCGAGCGCCTTCGAGTTTGGCCTGGAAGTCGCGCGGTTTGAAGTTGTTGAATCCGGGGCCAGAGAACTTGGCGATGCCGGTAAACAACAAGGGCATAAAGGCAGCAATCAATACGCACCAATAGGCAATGGTCATGAGACTTTTCTCCGCGATCAGGTGGCTGGCAAGGTGGATACGACGGCGCTAGCTTAAGCGATCCCCGGCGTAAGCGCCCAGCCGTGCCGTGCGGCGTGCTGGCGGCACCGAACCGGCGAGCGCAGTTGTGCGAAACTACGCCGACACCCACTCGCGGCAAGCTTGGTTGAAACTCTGGACATGATTGATCTGATCGTCGAAGCCGGACCGCAATCCGGGCAACGTTTTGAACTGGATCGACCGACGGTGATCGGCCGGGGCCAATTTGCCGATTTGCTGATCAGCGATCTCGCGGTGTCGCGGCGTCATGCCCGCATCGACCAGGATACCGGGCCGTGGCGCCTGACCGATTTGGAGAGCGCCAACGGCACCCGCCACAACGGTCGTCTGGTGGTCAGCCCGATCGAGATTCACGATGGCGACAGCATCGAACTTGGGCAAACCCGGCTGCGGGTGCGCTTGAACGATGGCACGGCCGCAGCGTCACTGGCGCCAGCGGAGACGATTGAACCCCCACCGCTGCAACCACCAGCCCGCACGCCCGCACCATCGGCGGCACCGTCGTTGCAAGCGCCGCCGCTGGTGCCGCGGACTTCGGCCGCCAACGAACTATTTCAATCGACCATCGCCCGGCTGCGGGTGTTCAGCCAGATCGGCCACATGCTCGCCGCCGGCAACCGCTCGGATCGACGCTGGCAAGACCTGCTGGCCCTGCTCGCCGAAGGCTTTCCCCGCTGTGATCGGTTTGCCCTGCTGCTCGCCGATTCCGCGCAAGGCCCTTGGCGCACGCTGGCCGAACGGGCGTCGGCACCGTTGCAGATCAATGCGCTGGTGGTCGGTGCGCGGGTCGCCGAGGCGGTTGACGCGGGTCATGCCATGGTCACCCTGCGCGGCTTGGTGGTTACCAGTACCGATGGCGATCAACCGCAGGTCGATCCGGCGGTGTTCGCCGCCGCGCCGATTCGCCACGCCGGGCAACTGCTCGGCGCCATTTATCTGGATGCGCAATCCGAGGCCCAAGCGATTCGCGCCGCCGATGCCGAGTTTCTCACCGGCTTGGGCGGCCATGTCGGCGCCATGCTGGCGGCATCCGCTGCCAGCACCACAGCGATGGCCGAGCCGGCGTTGCTGGCGTTGAACCTGGCCGCAAAAATCCAGCAGAAGTTTTTGCCGATGGCCACTCCGCGCATCGACGGCTACGAACTCGCCGATCACTATCAACCGGCGCAAATCCTCAGCGGCGATCTGTTCGATTATTTGACGCTGGCCGATGGCAGCCGTGGCCTGTTGATCGCCGATGTGCTTGGTCCGAGCATTCCGGCAGCGCTCTCCATGGCGCGGCTGGGCGCGCATGTGCGGGCGTTGGCGCCGCGGGCCAAGAGCCCGTCGGAATTGCTGGCGCAATTGAACCTGATCCTGCGCACCGAACTGGCGTCGAGTCTGTCCGCCACTTGCCTGGTGCTGGCGCTGCATGCCGACTCCGCCGAACTGCGCATCAGCAGCGCCGGGCACGCACCGCCGATCATCCGCCGCCACAACGGCACGCTGGAAACGCCGAGCCTGCCGATCGCGCCGGCGTTGGGGGTTTCTGGCGCCGGGCAGTTTCATGAGAGCAGCATCAGCCTGCAATCCGGTGACGGCCTATTGCTGTTCACCGAAGGTCTGGACGAAGCCTGGGACCCGAACGGCCAGGCCTTCGGGCTGGCGCGGGCGCGCGCCGTGCTGGTGAACACCCGTTCCGCCGGGCAGGCGATCGAAGCACTGACCAGCGCCGTGCGGCAACATCGCGGCGACGCGGCCAGCAACGAAGACCTGTGCTTGATCGCCATCTGGCGGCGCTGATGCAAAGCGCCAGATGATGTCTGCCACCGTCAGCATCGCCATGCGGTTGGGCCGGGGGATCGCCGTGGCGGGTCTTTGCTGCGGCACGCTGTCGGCATTGGCGGCACAGGTGCAGCGGCTGCCGCGCGCGCGCTGCACGACCTTCACCCTGTTCGCTTCCGGGTTCGAAGAAGGCGAGACGTTTGTCGGCAATGCTTCGGCCGGCAGCGGCGGCAGTGGCGGCGACAGCAGCCGCATCATCGCCGTGCCGGGTTTTGCCTCCGACCCGATCTACGGCAACAAAACCTATTACCTGCATGTTCCCGCCAGTTACAACAGCACCGTTGCCACGCCGCTGGTGATGGTGTTGCACGGCGCTGCGGGTTCCCCCGTCGGCACCTTGACGCAAGCTCAGTCGATGCGCAGCTTCTGGTCAGCGGCGAGCAATGCCAACGGCTTTATCGTGGTAGCGCCCACCGCGAGCGGCGGCTTAGGTGGCTGGATCGCACCGGCCAGCCCACTGGATGTGCCGAGCGATTACGACGTCATGCTCGCGGTCGTGGCGGATGTCGAAGCGCGCTACAACATCGAACGGCAACGGCGCTATTTATGGGGATTTTCCGCTGGCGGCCATGTGACGCTGGACATTTTGCTCAATCACTTCTCGACCACGCTGGATGGTGATTTTTTTGCCGGATTCGGCGTCAATGCCGGCGTCACCGCGCAACTGGCGTGCTCTGGCCTGAGTGGTGCGGCGTGCAACGCGCTATTTGCCAATCTGCTGCCGAAAACGCCAGTGGATGTGCACCATGGCAGCAGCGATGGGACCGTGCCGATCGCCTTTGCCCAGGCCGATCGCACCCGCTTTGTCAGCAATGGCTGGAGCGAAGGCGAGACCTACTTCTGGCAGCCCTTCAGCGGCGGGCACACGGTGTTGGCCACGCACCCAGCGGAGACCTGGAACCACCTGTGCGAGTTTGCCATGCTGCCGTAGCAGTGCATCTTCGCGCAGGGTCGGAGCGAAGCTGGCGTCGCGATGATCGGGTCACTTCGATGATCGCGACGCTTATCGGCGCCCCTACCGATGGCGCGCCGTGATCAGTGGCCGCCCTCGGCATCCACGGCCTTGAGTTCCGCGATCAGGCGACCGGCCATATCGGCACCATCGCCATACAACATCTTGGTGTTGTCGGCGTAGAACAGGGCGTTTTCGATACCGGCAAAACCGGTGCCTTTGCCGCGTTTGATGACGATGGTCTGGCGGGCGTTGACCACGTCCAGAATCGGCATGCCGTAGATCGGCGA
>PEUI01000098.1:0-3966 GCA_002785585.1 Lysobacterales bacterium CG02_land_8_20_14_3_00_62_12 | reverse complement strand
CGGATTGACCACATCGTTGGCGCCGATGACGATGGCCACATCGCAAGTAGCGAACTCCGGGTTGATCTCTTCCATATCGCCAATCAAGTCGTAGGGCACGCCGGCTTCGGCCAGCAGCACATTCATGTGTCCGGGCATCCGGCCGGCCACCGGGTGAATGGCAAACTTCACCGTCTTGTCGCGCTTGATCAACTGCTGGGTCAGCTCCCACACCTTGTGCTGCGCCTGCGCCACCGCCATGCCGTAGCCCGGCACGATAATGACTTTGTCGGCGAGATAGAGCAGCGCGGCCACGTCGGATGCCTCGATGCTGCGCATGCTGCCGCTAATTTCCTGGGCTTCCGCCGAGCTGCCGCCAAAGTTGGAAAACAGCACGCTGCTGATCGAGCGGTTCATCGCCTTGGCCATCAACTGGGTGAGCAAAGTACCGGCGGCACCGACCACCATACCGGCGATCATCAGCGCCGGATTGCCCAGGACATAGCCCTCGAAACCGACGGCCAGTCCGGTCAAGGCATTGAACAGCGAGATCACCACCGGCATGTCGGCGCCACCGATCGGCAGCGTCATCAACACCCCAAACACCAGCGCCGCCGCCACAAAGGCAGCGATCAGCGGTACCTGCAACTGCCAGACCAGCAGTGCGCCCAGCCCGGCCGCCAACAGGAACATCAAGGCATTGAAGTATTGCTGACCGGAGAAGGTAAAGCGCTTATCCAGGCGGCCATCGAGTTTGGCCCAGGCAATGATCGAGCCCGACAACGAAATGGCGCCAATCAAGGTACCGATCACCGCCAGCACCGTGCGCGAACCATTCAAACAACCATGCGCCGTGGCGTCAGCGCAGGCACCCGGATT
Source organism: Lysobacterales bacterium CG02_land_8_20_14_3_00_62_12 (assembly GCA_002785585.1). Lineage (GTDB taxonomy): Bacteria > Pseudomonadota > Gammaproteobacteria > Xanthomonadales > Ahniellaceae > 0-14-3-00-62-12. The sequence continues at coordinate 3,108 of PEUI01000098.1, read as the reverse complement.
GAGCGCGGCGCCGAGCAGCGCACTGGCACCAATGGCAGCGGCCGAACCACCGCCCATGCCGTTGTACAGCGCCACCATCTGCGGCATGTCGGTCATCGCCACCCGCTTGCCGCTGAACCAGGCCGGCAAGGTGCCGATCAACACCGCCGCCATGATCAGACCATAGTTACCGTGGATCTCGGGATGAAAAAATGCCGCCACCGTGGCCACCACCATGCCCCAGCCCGCTTGCACAATACCGGCGCGCGCGGTGACCGGAGAGGCCATGCGCTTGATGCCCAGAATAAACATCACGGCCGCAGCGAAGAAACTGGCGGTCACTACCCACTCGCGGATTTGCTGGATTTGCTCCACAGAAATATTCATTACTTGCTACTCCCGGGCTTTTTGCTGGACTTGAACATTTCCAGCATGCGTTCGGTCACCACGTAACCGCCAGCCGCATTGCCCGCGCCCAACACCACCCCAATAAAGCCAATGATTTTTTCCACCGGCGTATCGGCGGCACCCAAGGCCACCATCGCCCCGACCAGCACGATGCCGTGCACAAAGTTGGACCCCGACATCAGCGGGGTATGCAGGATGACCGGCACCCGCGAGATGATTTCATAGCCGGTGAATGCCGCCAGCATGAAAATGTACAAAGCAAGAAATCCATCGATCATCTGTGTTCTCCTAGACTTTTGCGGCAAGCGCAGTGCGCGTGGCTTCGTGGCGGATTTCACCGTCGTGGGTGAGACAGGACTTGGCGATCAGCTCGTCATTCCAATCCAGCTTGAGCGCGCCATCTTTCAACATCAGGCTCAAAAAATTGAACAGGTTGCGTGCGTACATCTCACTGGCGTGGATCGCGCCCTGACTCGGCAGGTTGACCGGACCGATGACGCTGACGCCATTTCTGACCACGGTCTCACCGGCGACGGTAAGTTCGCAATTGCCCCCGGTCTCGGCGGGCAAATCGACGATCACCGCGCCCGGCTTCATGCCTTCGACCATGGCCGTGGTGATGATGCGCGGCGCCCGGCGCCCGGGAATCGCTGCGGTGGTGACGATCACATCGATATTGCGGACATGCTCGCCCAACCGCTTCTGCTGTTCGGCCTGTTCCTCTGGCGTCAACGCCCGCGCATAGCCACCGCTACCGGCGGCCGAAACGCCCAAATCCAGAAATTTGGCGCCCAGCGACTCGATTTGCTCTTTGACCTCTGGACGCACATCGAAGCCCTCCACCTGTGCGCCCAGGCGACGCGCGGTGGCGATCGCCTGCAGCCCGGCGACGCCAGCGCCGATGATCAGCACCTTGCTCGGGCGGATGGTGCCGGCCGCGGTGGTCAGCATCGGGAAAAACTTCGGCGCCGCCAGCGCTGCCATCAGCACCGCTTTGTAGCCCGCCATGCCGGCTTGCGAACTCAGCACATCCATCGACTGCGCCCGCGTGGTGCGCGGCAACAACTCCATGGCGAAGCTGGTGATCAAGCCATCGCAGAGCAATTTGACCCGCTCCGGCGAAGCGTGCGCCTGCAACATGCCGATCAGCACGGTACCCGGTCGCAACTGAGTAATCTGGGCATCGCTGGGTGGCTGCACGGTCAGCACAACGTCGGCACCGTGGATGACGTCGGTGGCGATTTCGGCGTCTTTGTACAGTGCATCCGGAAAAGCGGCAGCGTCACCGGCGCCGGTTTCTATTCGAACGGTTGCGCCAAGGCCTTTCAGTTTCTTGGCAATTTCCGGCGTCAGCGCCACCCGGCGCTCGGCAGGCGCGGTCTCACGCAAAGTCACCACAGTCACAGTCATGCAGGTTCCCCGATGGTTTTCGAGACTTGTCACCAGCAGCCGCATCGCGTACTGGCCACCGCCGATAATAGCGGAGTTTTTGTGAGTGCCACAGTCGCATCTACAATTGCCACTTCCACACGGAGCCATTGGCCACCATGAAAAACCTGGACTTTCTCACCCAGCGCCAATCGGTGCCCAGCAAGTGGCTGACGGCACCGGGCCCCAATCCGGCGCAGCTTTCGCAGCTGTTGCAAGCCGCCTTGCGGGTGCCCGACCATGGCCTGCTGCAACCGTTTCGATTGCTGACCATCAGCGGTGACGCCCGCAAGCAGCTTGGCAATTTACTGGCGGAGCGCTGGCAACAATTGCATCCGGACGCGGGCGGCGCCGCGTTGGACAAGGAGCGTGGGCGCTTTGCGCAAGCACCGTTGATCGTGACCGTGATTGGCTGCGTGCAATCGACCGAGCGCATTCCGGCGCAAGAACAACTGTTGTCGGCCGGCTGCGTTGGCTACAACTTGCTGCTGGGCGCCCAGGCACTGGGTTTCGGTGCGCAGTGGTTGACCGGTTGGGCCGCCTATGACCCGGTGATCGCGACCCGGCTTGGCTTGCAAGCCGCCGAAACGGTGCTCGGCTTTATCCACATCGGCAGCGCGCCAGCGCCTGCCCCCGAGCGACCGCGGCCGCTGCTTGCCGAAAAAGTGAGTGTTTGGGAAGCACCACCTCGGTAAGCCACATCGACCCGCAAGTCACAGTGACGGCTTGCGCGAAAGCGCGCTATTGTCGTCGGTCGTCTCGCCGAGGCCGACGCTCATTCCACGGTAATGGTGACCTTTTCTGACACTACCGGCGGCTGGTGGGGAATGTGCAACTGATCGCCCAGAAGCAATTGCAGCGTGTGCTTTCCCGCTGGCAGTTTGAGCGTGGTTTCGGTCTGCCCGGCACCAAAATGCAGATGTTGCGCATCCTTCGGCAGCGGCAGATTCAGATCGGGCAACGCGGCCACATCCAGCAACAAATGGTGGTGCCCGGTGCCCGCCAGATTGACCCCAGCCGGGGCAACGCCCATGCCTTTGAGACCAAAGCGCACGACCACATCGCCGTGGATTTTCTCTCCCGCTTTGGGCGAAATCAGATACACCACCGCATCGGCGGGTGCGGCGCTGCGCGGCAAACTTTCGTCAGCCAAGACGCTGCCAAACCCCAGTACCCACCAACCCAGCAAGCAAACCTTCCACATAGGATTCTCCGGTAACGATAGGGGCGGTAACGGCAGCGCCAAGGCTGCCAGCCGCGGCGATTGTACTCGGCGTCCGCATCCATGCGCGC
>PEUI01000121.1:1973-2127 GCA_002785585.1 Lysobacterales bacterium CG02_land_8_20_14_3_00_62_12 | reverse complement strand
CACCGGCGTTGCCGATCGCCTGCGCGAAGCGGTCGCCGCCGCCAGCTTTGTGCGCGACGGCGAAATCGTGGAACTGCGCATCAGCCTCGGCATCGCCATGGTCGATCCGGCCACGCTGCCGACCTTGGCGATGACCACCGAGGCTGGCCAGCGC
>PEUI01000121.1:0-1910 GCA_002785585.1 Lysobacterales bacterium CG02_land_8_20_14_3_00_62_12 | reverse complement strand
GTTTGGCGGCTTAAACCACAGCACCAGAGCGAAGGCCGCCGCCAATGGCCGCTGGGCTGGCTCCCATTTTTGTGCTCAAGCTCGGGTCTTCACCCGGTCACCCCAGCAGCCGCGCGATGCTGGCCGCGGCTTCGCGGCCATCGGCGACGGCGGTAACCACCAGATCGGCGCCGCGCACCACATCGCCGCCGACAAACAGGCGCGGATGGGCGGTTTGAAACGGTAGCCGCGGCGCCGCCGATGCGGATTCGGTAGCCACGATCAGGCGTTGGTCGGGGTGTTGGTCCGGTGCCAACGCGGTCAGCCAGGCGGGCGGATCGGCGCGGAAACCAAAGGCGAGAATCGCGCTGTCGGCGGCAAGCACGGTTTCGCTGCCAGCGATCACTGTGGGTGCGTGCTGGCGCGAAGCCTGCTGGTCGGTCTGCGTTTCTACCAGGCGCAGGCCGCGCACCCGATCTTCCCCTTCGATCGCCAGCGGCTGCCGGTTGAACAGAAATTGCACGCCTTCGTCGCGGGCATTTTTGACTTCGCGGCGCGAGCCTGGCATGGCGGCTTCGTCACGCCGATAGACCAGGGTGACGCTGGCTGCGCCCAGCCGCACAGCGGTGCGCACGCAATCCATGCCGGTGTCGCCACCACCCAGCACCACCACGCGTTTGCCGCTGATGTCGAAATCGGGCGCGCGCTGCTGCCAACCGGCGATCGGCCAACGCTCCGGGTGCGCAGTGCCCAGCACGCGGCGACCATTGGCCACCAAAAATGGCAGCGCCGGCAGCACGCCGGGCAGCGCCTGACCGGGCAAGGTGGCAGCAACATAACGATAGGCACCGGTGGCGGCGAACACGGCGGCGTAATCGCGCAACAGCTCCTCAAGGCTTTGGTCGCGGCCGATTTCCACACCCAGATGGAACACCACGCCCATCGCTTCGAGCACGGCCCGGCGCGTGGCGATGACTTGCTTTTCCAATTTGAACGGCGGAATGCCGAAGGTCAGCAGCCCGCCGATCTGTTCGTAGCGATCAAACACATGCGCAGCGATACCCAGTCGGGCCAGGCGATCGGCGCAGCTCAGTCCGGCCGGACCAGCGCCGATGATGGCTACGCGCTTGCCGGTGGCCACCACGGACGAAAGATCCGGCCGCCAGCCTTGCTGAAATGCCGTATCGACGATGGTCTTCTCGATGGCGCCGATGGTCACCGCTTCGAAGCCGACATGGATCGTGCAGGCACCTTCGCACAAGCGATCCTGCGGACAGACGCGACCGCAAATTTCCGGCAGCGGATTGGTCTCGTGGGCAAGCTCAGCGGCCTCGAACCAGCGGCCTTCCTGCACCAGTGACAGCCAATTGGGAATGTCGTTGTGCAGCGGGCACTTCCACTCGCAATACGGGTTGCCACAATCGAGACAGCGCGAACTTTGCTCGGCGGCTTCCTTGGCGGCATAGTCACCGTAGATTTCGTCCCAGCCGAGCACGCGTAGTTCGATCGGCAGCGTCTTTGGCAGGCGCCGGGGGACGTCCATGAACTGAAACGGTTTGTTCGCCATCAGGCCGCCCTGCGCAAGGTTTCGATCAGCGAATCCAGGCTCGCCGCTTTCGGTTTGACCAGCCAGAACTTGCCCAGAAAATCGCGGAAATCGGTCAACAAACGATTGCCCCAGGCGCTGCCGGTTTCTTCGACATGGCGGATCAACAACGCCCGCACATGCTGCAAATAATTTTCCATGCCCTCGGGCGACAACCGCAGAATGTCGATCAGTTCGTGGTTGTAGCGATCAACAAAATCACGCTCGGTGTCGAGGACATACGCAAAGCCGCCGGTAAAGCCGGCACCGAAGTTGATGCCGGTGCGGCCGAGCACGACGACGATGCCGCCGGTCATGTATTCGCAGCAGTGATCGCCGACGCCTT
>PEUI01000385.1:5278-9143 GCA_002785585.1 Lysobacterales bacterium CG02_land_8_20_14_3_00_62_12 | reverse complement strand
CCCGGCCTTGATGGTCTGCGTTACGTTCACCGCCGTGGTGCTTGGGCCGCTGGTCAGCGAGTTGCGGGTGGCAGACTACTTTGCCGATCCACACTGGCTGCGCTATCTGTTGGGAAACATTTCGATGCTGGATCGGCAGGAGAATCTGCCCGGGGTATTCACCCACAACCGGCTGCCGGACATAGTCAACGGTTCGCTGTGGACGATCCCGATTGAACTGTGCATGTATGTTTTTGTCGCGGCGTTGGGCGTGGCTGGTCTACTGCGCACGCGCCTGCGCTTTGGCCTGGCAATCGTCGCAATGTTGCTGGTTGTCGCGGCTTTCCGGGTTCCTTTGCAGGTGGAACGCTTGGCCCTTTTTTACGGGCCGGCGGCATTTTTTGTGATCGGCGCCTGCTGCTGGATGGCCCGCGACAGTGTGCCCGTCAGCGGCTACGGGGTGTTGCTGTTGTTGTTCGCCTGCGCCGTGTTCTACCGACAGCCCGGCTACCCGTTGGTCTTTGGGGCATTGACCGCCTACGGTAGTCTCTGGCTGGTGTTCGTGCCCGGCCTGCAGGGCTTCAACCGCATTGGCGACTACTCCTACGGTCTGTATCTTTACGGCTTCGTCATGCAGCAATTGGTCGCGCACGGGTTCCCGCAGTTCGGCCCGTATCGACTATTCGCCGCCAGCTTTCCGCTGGCGCTGCTTGCCGCTATCGTCTCCTGGCACGGCGTCGAGAAACCGGCGCTGCGCTGGAAGTAGGCTAGCGCGGGTCTTGGCAGTCACTATGTAGCCCAGTCTGCCCATTTCGCGCCCCGCCGCACGCTTTTGGTTGCCCGCTCTCGCCTTGATCCGTAGAATCCACGGGCTTTGCGCTTCCGACCGGTGTTGGTCGGCCTCTTTCTTGTTTCCGGGAGTTATTTATGTTGTTAGAGAACGGTCTTGTGATCGCCATCGGCTGTGCCGTAATGGCACTGCTATACGGCGTTTGGTCCATCCGCTGGATTCTGGCGAAGCCCGCCGGCAATGCGCGGATGCAGGAAATTGCGGCGGCGATCCAGGCTGGTGCGCAGGCGTACTTGAATCGCCAGTACGGCACCATCGCCATCGTCGGCGTGGTCTTGTTTGCCTTGATCTTCTGGTTCTTGGGCGGCCATACCGCGATCGGTTTTGCGATTGGCGCGATCCTCTCCGGCGGCGCTGGCTATGTCGGCATGAACATCTCGGTGCGCGCCAATGTGCGTACCGCCGAGGCGGCACGCTCGGGTTTGAGCGCAGCGCTCAATGTGGCGTTCCGTGGCGGCGCGATTACCGGCATGTTGGTGGTGGGCTTGGGGCTGCTCGGCGTCGCTGGTTATTTTGCTGTGCTCACCCGGGTGTTGCAGGTCGAGACCGATACCGCGCTGCATGCGCTGGTTGGTCTGGCTTTCGGTTCTTCGTTGATCTCGATCTTTGCGCGACTCGGCGGCGGCATTTTCACCAAGGGCGCCGACGTCGGTGCCGATTTGGTCGGCAAGGTCGAGGCCGGTATTCCGGAAGATGACCCACGCAATCCAGCGGTAATTGCCGACAACGTCGGTGACAACGTCGGCGACTGCGCCGGTATGGCAGCGGATTTGTTCGAGACTTATGCGGTGACCCTGGTCGCCACCATGCTGCTGGGCTCGCTGATGTATGCCAGCGTCGGCGTCGATGCCGCCACGGCGGTGTTGTTTCCGGTGTTGCTCGGTGGCGTATCGATCATCGCGTCGATCATCGGCACGTTTTTCGTTTCTGCCAAGACCGGCACCACGATCATGGCCGGCCTCTATCGCGGCGTGATCGTTTCGGCGGTATTGGCAGCGCTGGCGTTTTGGCCGATCACCCAGCAAATGATGGGGGCCAAGGCCAATGATCTGTTCGGTTGCGCGATGATCGGCCTGGTCCTGACCGGCGCCATCGTCTGGATCACCGAGTTGTACACCGGTACCCAGTACGCGGCAGTCAGAAAGATCGCCGAAGCCTCTACCACCGGACATGGCACCAACATCATTGCCGGGCTCGGCGTGTCGATGAAATCGACCGCGCTGCCGGTGCTCTCGGTGTGTGCGGCGATCTATGGTTCCTACACGCTGGGCGGGCTCTACGGCATCGCCATCGCCGCCACCGCGATGTTGTCGATGACCGGCATGATCGTGGCGCTGGATGCCTACGGCCCGATCACCGACAACGCCGGTGGCATCGCCGAAATGGCCGAACTGCCGAAAGAAGTGCGCGCCATCACCGATCCACTCGACGCCGTTGGCAACACCACCAAGGCGGTTACCAAAGGCTATGCGATCGGCTCGGCCGGACTGGCCGCGCTGGTGTTGTTCGCCGATTACACGCACAACCTGGAAGCGGCCGGCAAACTGGTCGACTTCTCGCTGTCCGACCCGGCGGTGATCATCGGCCTGTTTATCGGCGGTTTGATTCCCTACCTGTTTGGCGCCATGGCGATGGAAGCGGTCGGCCGCGCGGCCGGTGCCGTGGTGATCGAAGTACGCCGCCAATTCAAGGAGATCAAGGGCATCATGGAAGGCACCGCCAAGCCGGAATACGGCGTCGCGGTGGACATGCTGACCAAGGCAGCGATCCGCGAAATGATCGTGCCCTCCTTGCTGCCGGTGCTGGTACCGGTCGTCGTCGCTTTCGGCATGAACTACTTGATGGGCCCGGGTGCTGGCATCAAAGCACTCGGCGGCCTGCTGATTGGCACCATCGTCACTGGCATCTTCGTTGCCATTTCGATGACCACCGGCGGCGGCGCCTGGGATAACGCCAAGAAGTACATCGAAGACGGTCACTTCGGCGGCAAAGGCTCGGAAGCGCACAAGGCGGCGGTCACTGGCGACACCGTTGGCGATCCCTACAAAGACACCGCGGGCCCGGCGATCAATCCCCTGATCAAGATCATCAACATCGTCGCGCTGATGTTGATTCCACTGCTCTGATCGGTTTGGCGTGCGGGAGCTCGGCTCCCGCATCGCCGATCACTTTGGAGTGCGGTGGCTTGCCACCGCTGTTTTGCCTATTGAGTTTGCCGTGTACCTGACCAAGAACAGCGGCGGCAAGCCGCCGCACTCCATATTCCCCGCCCTGTGCGGGGTTTTTTTTGCCTGCTTCAAGCAGCGGACTCAGGCCGCCGAGGCCTGCGTCACTTGCCAACCTGGAAACACCAGCACCGCCGGATGGCAGCGCAGCGCAATGGCCAGTGCCTTGGCCCGTTCCACGCCCAGATTGACGCGGCCATTTTCGATGCTCGAAATGGTCGTCTGCGGAATCCCGCACAAAGCGGCAAGCTGGGTCTGGCTCAAGCCTTGAAGCTCTCGAATAATCCGCAACGATGCTCCAGAAGAGACTTCGACACACCTTTTGGCCGGTATGAAATCACCCATTCAGGATCTCCCGTAGTCAACCGGCGAAGCTATCGACTCGGCCAACAGCGGCGGCAAGCCGCCGCACTCCAAATTTGCCTGCGCGCCTGCAGCGCTGGTCGCTCACTTCGCGCCGCAATAAATGTCGTGCAAGGTGCCGATCAGTTGCGCCACCGGGCCAGCGGCGACGGCGTAGTAAACGGTTTGTGATTCGCGGCGGGTGCGGACCAATTGAAGCTCGCGCAGTACCGCCAGATGCTGCGATAGCGCTGATTGGCTGAGATCGACCTGGGCGTTGATCTGCCCCACGGACAGCTCGTGTTCGGAGAGCAAACACAAAACCCGCAGGCGCTGCGGATTGGCCATCGCTTTGAGCAAGGCAGCGGCTTGATCGACCTTCGATTCCAACTGCGCGGCAACGCCGACCGACTTGTTGGCACGCGCGAGGCGTTTCGGCTTGTTGGTTTTCATCTCTGCTCCTCTGCTG
>PEUI01000385.1:736-5261 GCA_002785585.1 Lysobacterales bacterium CG02_land_8_20_14_3_00_62_12 | reverse complement strand
CCCGCCAGTTCTTGTAGGGTGGATAAGCGCAGCGCATCCACCAGTCACCCCTGCGATGGGTGGTGGATGCGCTGCGCTTATCCACCAGTCACCCCTGCGATGGGTGGTGGATGCGCTGCGCTTATCCACCCTACTTTTTGCTGTGGGCGGAGCTGCGTTTCGTCTTGCATTCTGGCATATATCTAATTAAGCTGCGGCTAATGTATAGCGCTCGCAGGTATTGAGCGATCGCTGGATCCTGACAACCACTTGGAGAAACCTCATGAATGTGGATCGTGCCGTGATGGCGTTTGCCGGCTTTTTGGTGTTGCTCAGTCTGGCCTTGGCACAGTGGCTGTCGCCCTGGTGGCTGCTGCTGGCAGCGTTTGTTGGGCTCAACTTGTTGCAGGCGGCGTTTACGGGTTTTTGTCCGGCGGCAATGATTTTTGCGCGACTCGGGCTCAAGGGTGGCTGCGCTTTCCCGGGGCGGTCGACATGAAACCGGCACTGGCGCTGACGGTCGCGGTGCTGGCCTTGGCCGCCTGTGGCAAGGCGCCGACACCGGCGTCGCCAACACCGGCGAGCACCGCACTGGCGAGCACCTTGGTGCAAGCCGAATTGCTGCCGCGTGAGCGCATTTGGGATGGCGTCGTCGAGGCCGTGCATGAGGCGACGTTATCGGCGCAAACGCGCGGCCGGGTGCTGGAACTGCCGTTCGACGTAAACGATTACGTGCAGGCTGGCGCGGTGGTGGTGCGCTTCACCGATGTCGAGCAGCAATCCGGGCGACGCCGTGCCGAAGCCGGTTTGAGTGCGGCCCGGGCGACCTTGGCGGAAGCCGAAGCCGACCATCAGCGGATCACCGAAGTGTACGCAAAAAAGTTGGTCGCCAAGGCGCAACTGGATCAGACAACGGCGCGGCGGGATAGCGCCAAGGCGGCGGTGGCGGCGGCCAGCGCTGCGGTGCGCGAGGCCGGTGAGCAGGTGGATTACACGGTGATCCGCGCGCCCTATTCCGGCATTCTGACGGCGCGACTGGTCAAGGTCGGCGAAACCGTGCAGCCGGGCCAGCCGTTGGTATCGGGCCTCAGCATGGCCCAGTTGCGCGTCAATGTTGAGGTGCCGCAGAGCGAGATCAGCGCCATTCGCGCACACGCGCAAGCGGCCGTGGTGCTCGACGACGGCCGCCGCATCGTCGCCGACAAACTGGTGATTTTTCCATTTGCCGACGCGCAAACCCACAGCTTCAAGTTGCGCCTGGAATTACCCGAAGCGGAAACCGGCTTGCAACCCGGCATGACCGTGAAAGCCGCGTTCAAGCTCGGCGAGCAAGCACAATTGCGCGTTGCCGAAAGCACCCTGGTGCGACGCGGCGAATTGACCGGCGTCTACGTGATCGACGCCGACCGCGTGGTTTTGCGGCAGCTTCGCCTCGGCCATGCCGAGGCCGATCGGGTCAGCGTGCTGAGCGGCCTCGAAGCCGGCGAGCGAATCGCCAATGACCCGGCCGCCGCGGCCGCGTATTTGCGCGCCGGCCGGCAGCGGAGCCCGCAATGACCACACCGACGGCGACGCCAGCGACGCCCCGACTGGGCATTTCCGGACGGCTGGCGCGCACCTTTCAGAACCACCCGCTGACGCCCATCCTGGCCCTCAGCGGATTGTTGCTGGGGCTGTTTGCCGTGCTGGTGACGCCGCGCGAGGAAGAGCCGCAGATCGACGTGACCATGGCCAATGTGCTGGTGCCGTTCGCTGGTGCCAAGGTCGCCGATGTCGAAAATCTGGTGAGTTATCCGCTGGAGAAAGTGCTGTCGGAAATTGACGGCGTGAAGCACGTTTACTCGGTCAGTCGTCCCGGTTTGAGCGTGGCCACGGTCGAGTTCAACGTCGGCGTACCGCGCCAACAAGCGCTGGTACGGCTATACAACCAGGTGTATTCCAAGGTCGATTGGCTGCCCGCCGGACTCGGTGTCGGCCAGCCCCTGGTGCGACCCATGGGCATTGATGATGTGCCGGTGATGGGGGTCACCCTGTGGACCGACGATAACGCGCGCAGCCCGGTCGATCTGGCTGCAATCGCCCACACGTTGGAGACCGAACTCAAACGCGTGCGCGGCACCCGCGATGTCTACACCATCGGCGCGCCAGAACGCGCGGTAATCGTTACCGTCGATGCCACCAAACTGGCGGCGTTCAACCTGACCGTCGCCGATCTCAGCCAAGCCTTGGCGGCAGCCAACGGCGTAATGCTGGGCGAGCGCGTGACCAGCACCGGCCAACGCCCGCTGGCCGCCGGACAATTTCTCGCCGACGCCGGTCAAATTGCCGACCTGGTGATCGGCGTCGCCAGCGGTCAACCGGTGACACTGACCGATGTCGCCACGATCAGCGCCGGTGCCGATCTGCCGATCCGTTATGCCTGGTTTGGCGTGCCCAGCGGCCGCACCGGGCCAGCGCTGGGCATCGCACCGGCGGTGACGATCGCCATCGCCAAGCAACCCGGCAGCAACGCCGCCGACATCACCAGCGCCATCGCTGGGCGGCTGGAGGCACTGAAAAACACGCTGATTCCGGCGGGTGTCCACACCAGCATCACCCGCGACTATGGCGATACCGCCAATCAAAAAGCCTTGAAGTTGATCGAAAAATTGATTTTTGCGACGCTGGCGGTGGTCCTGCTGGTGCTGGCCACGCTCGGCTGGCGCGCCGCCATCGTCGTCGGTAGCGCGGTCGTCATCACCCTGGCGCTGACCTTGTTTGCGTCCTGGGCAATGGGCTTCACCATCAATCGCGTCAGCCTGTTCGCACTGATTTTTTCGATCGGCATTCTGGTCGATGACGCCATCGTCATTGTCGAAAACATTCATCGGCACCAGCGGCTAAGCGGCGGCCGCTTGATCGACCTGCTGCCGCAAGCGGTCGATGAAGTGGGAAGCCCGACCATCCTGGCCACGCTCACCGTCATCGCCGCCCTGCTACCAATGGCGTTTGTGTCCGGATTGATGGGCCCGTACATGCGGCCGATTCCGATCAACGCTGCCGTCGGCATGCTGCTGTCGCTGGCGGTGGCGCTGGTGGTCACCCCGTGGCTCGCGCTCAAATTGTTCGCCCACCGCCACCACCACCGCAACGCCGAAGCCGCCACCACGCCGATGGCGGGCAAGCTCCAGCGCCTGTTCGAACGCCTGCTGCGGCCGTTTCTCAGCACCACCAGCGGCCAGCGGCGACGGCAACTGTGGGTTGGCATCGCCATCGCGCTGGCGCTCTCGGTCGGGCTGGTCATGGTCAAGGTCGTGGTGCTGAAGATGCTGCCGTTCGACAACAAATCCGAGTTTCAAGTGGTGGTGGATTTGCCCGAGGGCAGCACGCTGGAGCGCACCAACGCGTTACTGCTGGACTTGGCCGCGGTGGTCGCCACCGTGCCCGAGGTCAGCGACTATCAAGGCTATGCCGGCACGGCCGCGCCGATCAACTTCAACGGTTTGGTGCGCCAATATTATTTGCGCAGCGGCGCCAACGTCGGCGAGTTGCAAGTCAATTTGATCAACCAGCACCTGCGCCAGCGCAAGAGCCACCAGATCGCCCGCGAGTTGCGTCCGCAACTGGCGGCGCTGGGTCGCCGCTACGACGCTTCGATAAAGGTCGTCGAGGTGCCACCGGGTCCGCCGGTACTGGCGCCGCTGGTGGCGGAAATCTACGGCCCCAACCCGGAACAAACGCGCGCGGTCGCCAACGAATTGCGCCAACGGTTTGCCGATACCGCTGGTATCGTCGATGTCGATAGCAGTGTCGAGGCCGCGGCCGAACGCGATCTGCTGATCGTTGATCGCAGCCGCGCCGCGCACTTGGGCGTATCCCAATCCGCCATCGTCGCCGCCATTGATTTCGCCGTCTCCGGCAAAAACGCCAGCTACCTGCGCGACGGCAGCGCCCGCTACGCCGTGCCGATTCGTCTGCGACTATCAGCGGCCGACCAGGCCAGCAGCGAGCAACTGCTGGCCACCCGGGTACGCGCCGCCTCCGGGCAATTGGTCCCGCTGTCGGAACTGGTGAAAATCGAAACGCGGCCCTGGGAGAACGTCAGCTATCACAAAGATCTGCTGCCGGTGGTCTACGTCACTGGCGACGAAGCCGGGCGCTACGACAGCCCACTCTATGGCATGGCAACGCTGGCCAAGCGCATTGCCAGCCAGCGATGGGCCGGCCAGCAACTGACGCAAACTTACTTTGCCCCACCGACCAGCGACGCCCACTTTGCGCTGAAGTGGGATGGCGAATGGCAGATCACCTTCGAAACCTTTCGCGACATGGGCCTGGCCTATTCGGTCGGACTGTTGTTGATCTACTTGCTGCTGGTCGCCCAATTCGGCAGCTATGCCGTACCGCTCATCATCATGGCGCCGATCCCACTCACCGTGATCGGCGTCATGCCCGGCCATGCCCTGCTCGGCGCCCAATTCACCGCCACCTCGATGATCGGCATGATCGCGCTGGCCGGCATCATCGTGCGCAATTCGATCCTGCTGGTGGACTTCATCAACCACGC
>PEUI01000385.1:592-713 GCA_002785585.1 Lysobacterales bacterium CG02_land_8_20_14_3_00_62_12 | reverse complement strand
ATGCGGCGGTCATCGAAGCCTGCGCCGTGCGCGCCCAACCGATCGCGCTAACCGCCGTCGCCGCCATCGCCGGTGCCCTGTTCATCCTCGACGACCCGATCTTCAACGGCCTGGCGATCGC
>PEUI01000385.1:0-577 GCA_002785585.1 Lysobacterales bacterium CG02_land_8_20_14_3_00_62_12 | reverse complement strand
GCGATCGCCCTGATCTTCGGCATCCTGGTCAGCACCGCACTCACCCTGATCGTGATACCCGTCCTCTACCACCGCTTTCTCAGCCGCAGTGCAGGCGGCAATCGTTCCTGAACCAGCACCGATTCGTTCTCCGAAGTTTTTGGCAAGGCCGCGCTGCGCAGTGCTGGAAATCGTGGATCGGTTCCAACCGCAGCTCGACTCCCGTCATAGGTCGACTCCATCCGTAGGTCGGTTCAAGGCGCGCAGCGCCGGAACCGACAACGCGATCCACAACGCGCCCCCGACCTCGAACAAGCCATCCCATGTAGCCAGTCCTCTGCATCGCGACTTCAAGCCATCTGCTTGAATGGACGTGGAAATTCGGCTTCTGTGCGGAAGACTTTCGTTTAACGGCGACGGCCGCTCACCCCAACCCCACCACAACGCGTATCACCCAAAAACCGCGCTCCACCTCCGGCATTGTTGGGCATCGCTGCGCTCACCCCAACCTACGTCTCTTCTATCCGCGCACATCGCTCGGCGCGCCGATGGGAAAGCGCTGCTGGTCGCCTGGGTCAGCGCCGCAGCGACCCGCGCA
>PEUI01000308.1:2070-2978 GCA_002785585.1 Lysobacterales bacterium CG02_land_8_20_14_3_00_62_12 | reverse complement strand
ATGTCGCCTTGGATAAAGCCACTATTCTGGGTGCTGAGCTGCATCTGGGCGGAATCGGGGTTGCCAGAGATTACAGTGACGCCGCTACCCGCCGCCGACATAATGTCGATGGCATCGGTGTTCGCAAAGCGGCTGCCTAGCGCTCCTGCCACTGGAAGCGGTGGCGCAGACACCGCATCCGCATCGTCATAGCCCTGCACTCCAAGACCCGTGCCCCAATTGGCCCACCAAGCGGCACCCGCGTTATTCACCACGTTGACTGGAGGTGCCAGGTTGTTGCCACAGGGATTGCCGCCGGCCTCGCGCAGTTCGCGCGCCATCAACTCGAAGGCGGTGCGAGTGTTTTCCTGGATGCGGCCCAGACTCTCGGTGGTGGCGTAGGTCTGTTGGTTGGCGACGAAAATACTGACCGCGCCGCCGACCACAAGCAAGCCAAGCACGATGGCGATCATCAGCTCGATCAAGTTGAAACCGCGATGACGAGCCTGGCCGCGATGCGGGCTTGGCGCGCCCGTGGCGCGGATTGTTTTGGTGGCGCTGACAGCTATGGTATTCATATCCGACTCACCGTAATGACTTGGTAGGTAGCGGCGGCGGTCGCACTGGCGTTGGTGCCACGGCTGTCGTTCCATTGCACGGTGATCGTGCAGACCGCAGCGACGCAGGCGATGCCACCCTTGGCATCGGCGCCCAGCGTGGCCAACAACGAAGCCTGCCAGGCCGCCAGATCGCTGCTGGCAAGCGCATTGCCGCCGCTTGCTGCGCCCAGGGCGACGTTGTAGCCACCGCTGCGCGCCACGCTGACACCACCGGCGTTGTTGGCGCGCATGGCGTCGAGGATCGAATAGGTTTGGATCACCGCCTGGCTGCGCTCCAGCGCGCTGCCGCTGTTGCGCAAGGCGCTGGCC
>PEUI01000308.1:114-1955 GCA_002785585.1 Lysobacterales bacterium CG02_land_8_20_14_3_00_62_12 | reverse complement strand
TTAGGCGGTGCGCCGGCGCAGGCCGGAGCGTTGGCACGAATAATCGCAAAACGGCTGCCGGAACCGATCGAAACTTGGCGCACGTTCTGATTCTGCGGCAGCGGGCCGGCGTTGATGTCTGGCTCGCACACGCCGATGCGCCCGGCCAGCAAAGCACCCGCGCCAACACGGGCGATGCCGTCGGAACGAAACACCACGCTACCGGCGGCGCCGATCGCCGCGCTGTTCACCACCACGGTACCCGCGCGGATGGTGCCGGAACGCAGTATCGTCTCCGCGCCATTGCGGTTGCCGTTGCGGTCGGTGTCGACAAAGGCGATCCATCCCCCGGTCCAGTTGGGACCACCGGTGCAGGTGCTGATGTTGGTGCTGGCACAAAGCACGGCGCGGGCGTTGCTGCGAATTGCTTCACTGCGCGCCAGTTGCAAACCGGCCAGCAGTTCGTTGGCGTGGGTGGTAATGCGGCTGTTGATGATCAGGGTACGGAAGCTCGGCACGGCAAGGGCGATCAGAATCGCCATGATGGCAATGGTGACCATCAGTTCGATCATGGTGAAACCGGCCAAGGCGAAACCGGCACTACGACGGCCGTTAGGGCAATGCACCGATGGGCGATTGGGCGAGAGCAAGGCAGCGGTCCTTGATTGACGGTGGCCACGCTAATCTAGCACCCAGCCAAAGGCGAGCCCAAACGGATCGGCGGTCGGATGCGGGCCGCGAGCGGTTGCTGCGGCACCCTCACGGCCAGCGATCACGGGCATCATGACGCACCGCCTCCAGGACTCGCACCGATGGAAACCAGTCATTCCCAGCCGCTGGATACGCTTTGGCAAGCGCCAGCCATTGTCTCGGCGGTATTGGCCGGCGAGGGTCTGGCCTTGGTGCTGGCGCTGTCGCCCGGCCTGATCGGTGATCGCTGGGTGTATTTCGGGCTGGTCTCGTTGGCGATCCAGTGGGTGGTCCTGCTGACCTTGAGCAGCTTGTACCTGTTGCGACGACCGCTCGCGGCTTGGTCGGCCTGGCGCCTGGCTTGGCTGGTGCTGGCGCTGTTGCTGCTGGGAACGGCGGCGATGATGGTGAGCAGTTATCTGCTGCTGCGCGAGATCTGGGTTTGGCCAAACGGGGTCTGGCGCAGGCTGTTTTTGCAGGTCATCGGCATCGCCCTGGTGGTCGGTCTGTTGGCGTTGGTGGCGTTTCAAAATTACTGGCGCGGGCGGACGTTGCTACTACGCAGCAAGCAGGCCGAACTGGAAGCGGTGCAGGCGCGCATCCGGCCGCATTTTCTGTTCAACACGCTGAATACCGCGGTGGCGCTGGTGCATCAGCGACCGCAGGCTGCCGAACAGGTTTTGCTGGATCTGTCCGAGTTGTTCCGCGCCGCGCTATCACGGCCCGAGAGCATTCCGCTGGCTGAAGAAATCGAGCTGGCAAGGCGCTATCTGGATATCGAGTCGCTGCGGTTGGGTGCGCGCCTGCGCGTGGACTGGGCACTGCCCGAGCCGTTGCCGGCGATCCACTTACCGAGTTTGTCCATTCAACCCTTGGTGGAAAATGCTGTACACCACGGCATTGAGCCGCGGGCCGACGGCGGTAGTGTGTCGATCACCATCACCGCGCAGGCGGATCGCTGCCTGATCGTCGTGGAAAATGACTGCCCGACGGAAGACTCACCTCGACCACACCGTGGCCATCAACTCGGGCAACGTTCGATTCGCGCCCGCCTGCAAGCCTTGGCTGGTGCCGACGCCACTTTGACCACCCAGATCGAGCCCGGCCGCTATCGGGCCGAGATCAGTTTGCCCCGGTAAGCCTCATCGCTCCACAGGGCAAATTGGTTCTCG
>PEUI01000308.1:0-90 GCA_002785585.1 Lysobacterales bacterium CG02_land_8_20_14_3_00_62_12 | reverse complement strand
AAACCGCCACGCTTTGGAGCAAAGCGGGAGCAAGCTCCCGCACTCCAAATTGGAGCGCCGCAACTTCGAAGCGCGACCACTTTGGAGTGC
>PEUI01000339.1 GCA_002785585.1 Lysobacterales bacterium CG02_land_8_20_14_3_00_62_12 | reverse complement strand
GCACGCCGATGTGCCGGCCGCAGTGCGGGCGATTGAAGAGCACTTTATCCGCCAGTTCTTGCTGCCCGGCGCCACCGATGGCAGCAGCCAGCGCAACCGCCGTCGCCCCGGTCAGGCGGTGCTGGCCGATCCCTGTCGCGAAAGTCCGTTGACCTGCGCGCGCGAACGCAGCCGCCTGGAAGCGTTCAATCAATTTTCGCGCTCGGGTTGCGTCACCTGCCATCAAGTGACCGAGCAACCCGAGCAACCGTTGCCGACGCGCTGGCGGGTCAAGCCGGTGCGCTTGGTGGCGGATTGGTATCCGGCGGCGCGGTTCAATCATGTCGCGCATTTGGCGGCGGGTGCCACCGCGGCCGAACGCGACAAGGCCTGTTCAAGCTGCCACGCTGCCAAGCTTTCCAAAGTCAGCGCCGACATTCTGATTCCCGGGCTGACACGCTGTCTGGATTGCCACGGCGACCGCGCGAGCCAAGCCAAAGTGAAACTCGACTGCACCGGCTGTCATGCCTTTCATCAACGCAGCGGTACACCGCTCAAGCCCCAATCGCGCTTGGCCGACCCGGCGGCACAAAAGCTATCTGGAGTGCGGCAGCTTGCTGCCGCTGTTTTTCGTGATGCTGGCGGCGATGTCGGTAGTCAGAACAGCGGCAGCAAGCTGCCGCACTCCAAAGTTCCACCGGCCTATGAGGAGACCAGGCTATGAACCACGTTTCGCGTTGGCTTGATCTGGAGTGCGGCAGCTTGCTGCCGCTGTTTTTCGTGATGCTGGCGGCAGCGAACCTGGCAGCGGCGGCGGTGGCGCCAGATCACGATGCCATGCCAGCCCGCGAGCAGGCGCTATTGTCGAAGCCGTTGGCGTTTGCCCCGACCTCGCTCGAACGCCTGCCGCTGGCGGATCGGCCGTGCGCGAATTGTGCGCCGGGCGTCGCCGTGGCCGCCGACCCGGCGCAATGGCTGAGCGCCGACGAAGTCGGAAAATTGATCGCCCAGGCGGTGGCCGAGGCGCGTGCTTTGGGCGCAGTGGCGACCATCGCCGTGGTCGACCGGGTGGGCAATGTGCTCGCTGTGTATCGGATGGCGGGAACCGTGCGCGACGTGGTGCTGGCGAGCACACCGGCGGGGGTGCCGCTGATCGACGGTGGTCTTGAGGGCATCGTGCTGCCAGCCGCCGTCGGTGGTGACGCGCTGGTGGCGATTGCCAAAGCGATTACCGGTGCCTACCTGTCCAGTCAGGGCAATGCGTTCAGTACCCGCACTGCCGGACAAATCATTCAGGAGCATTTCAATCCGGGTGAGTTCAATCAGGCTTCCGGGCCGCTGTTCGGTGTGCAGTTCAGTCAACTGGCGTGTTCCGATTTCATGCGCGCTTTTGCCGGCGGCGCGGCCGACGCTGGTCCCAAACGCTCGCCCTTGGGCCTGGCCGCAGACCCCGGCGGCCTGCCGGTTTACAAAGGTGCGGTTTTGGTCGGTGGCGTCGGCGTCATTGCCGATGGCCGGTATGGCATCGATCAGCGGATTGCCGATGTCGATGTTGATAGCGACGAACGGATTGCCTTGGCCGCGACCATCGGCTTCGAGCCGCCGGTGGCGATTCGCGCCGAGCGGATCAGCGTCGATGGCCGCAGCTTGCGCTTTACCGATGCCCGCAGCCAGCAATTGGCAGCGGGGATCAGCGCCGCCAGCTTCGCTGCACTCGGACCCAGTGCTGGCAGCTTGTTGGCGGTACCGGGCTACAGCCAGGCGGTGTTGCTGCCGGGCACCGCGTTTGGCGATCCCGCATCGGGCATTCGACCGGCGGCGGCCGGAAGTTTTGGCGGGCGCGATGCCTTCGTGCTGGTCGATGCATTGAATCAGCCACGGTTTGCGCCGGTGGCCGGCAGCGACGGCGCGACCGCTTTAACTGCCGCCGAAGTCGAAACCCTGCTCGACGCGGCACTGGAAATCGCCAACCGCAGCCGCGCCCAGATCCGCC
>PEUI01000063.1:3184-8660 GCA_002785585.1 Lysobacterales bacterium CG02_land_8_20_14_3_00_62_12 | reverse complement strand
ACCGGTGTTCTGCAACGCCTGCGCTACCCCTTGCACGGTGACGCCGAGCGCGCGGAAGAGTTCGTCATCGGGGCGGTCCAGAGCGCGCCAGCGTTGCAGCAGATCGAGCTGCAACAGGCTGATCGGGTCGGTGTAGGGATTGCGCAATCGCAACGACCGCGCCAGCCGCGGATCGTCGGCCAGCAGCGGCCGACCTTGCAGGCGTTCGATCCAGTCGCGGGTCTCGGCGTGTTCGGCGGCCAGGCGCGGAAAAAACACGTCATGCAGCGGCCCAGCCAATTCCGAAAAGCGCTCGGCGATGGCCAGATCCCCCTTCGCCATCACCATTTCGACATCACTGAGCAAGGCCTTGAAAAACGGCCAATCGCGGGCCATGGCAGCAATCGCCGCGGCCCCGTGACGGGCGCTGGCAGCGGCCAGCGCGGTGCCGATGCCAAACCAGCCCGGCATGCCGCTGCGGCATTGTGTCCAGGCAAACACCCAGGGAATGGCCCGCAGATTTTCGACCGACTGCATGGCGCCACGCTTGGCTGGACGCGAGCCGAGCGTCATCCGTTCGATCACGTCGATAGGGGTGGCGGCGCGAAAATATTCGACAAAGCCGGGCGATTGGGCGACCAGATTTCGATACGCGCGGTGGCCATCGGCGGCAATCTGGGGCATCCATTCGCGCCATTCGCGCTCGCGCGGCTCCGGCGGTCTCGGCAACACACTGGCGGCGATCACGGCACCCGTGGTTTGGGTGAGTTCGCGCAAGGCCAGCGCATCGATGCCGTATTTGCGATGGATCACCTCGCCCTGCTCGGTCACCCGCAAGTGCCCGCGCAGCGAACCCCGCGGCGCCGCCATCAGCGCGTGCGCGGTCTTGCCGCCGCCGCGACTGACCGAACCACCCCGACCATGAAAGAACACCACTTCGACCGCGCGCGCTGCCGCCGTCTCCAGCAGTTCCACCTGCGCCCGTTGCAAAGCCCAACGCGCCGCCAGCAGGCCGCCATCTTTGGCACTATCGGAGTAACCCAGCATCACCGTCTGGCGATTGCCGCGCGCCGCCAGATGTCGGCGATAGACCGGATCATCGAGCAGCTCGGCCAAGGTCTGCGGCGCCGCTTGCAGGTCGGCAATGGTTTCAAACAGCGGCGCCACATCCAAGGCCACCTGACCATTGCCATCGAGCAAGTCGGCGGCGCGCGCCCAGGCCAGCACTTGCAGCAGATCGCTGGCGCGACTGGCCATGCTGATGATGTAAACCCCAATCGCCGCCGCGCCCAGCCGCCGATGCGCCGCCGCCAAGGTCTGGAACACCGCACGTTCGCTGGTCCAAGTGGCGACATCGGCACGCTCCGGCAGGGCTTCGCGGCCGGCCGCCGTCGCCCGCAGCAAGGCCAGGCGCTGGTCGGCATCGGTCCACCGCGTGGCATACACTTCGCCCCAGGCTGCGGACTGCAAGCGCGCGTCCTGGCGCACATCCAGCCGCGCCAGATGAAACCCAAACGTGCGCAAGCGCCAACGCAGTCGGCGCAGCGCAAACCAACCAGCGTGCAGACCTTTGTGGGCGAGCAGACTGTCGGCGATCAAGCCGATGTCGTGGCCGAACTCGCTCGCTGCGCCGTAGCCGTTGGCGGCCTCGTTCTCGGTGGCTTGCAACCGCGCCGCCATCAACTGCAGCAGACAACGATACGGCATGTCTTGATGGCGCGGTCGAATCCGCGCCGCCGCTGCCGGCAGCAGGGTCCGGTAATGCGCCAGCGCCGCCAGCACCTCGGCGTTCACCTCCACCCGACCCAGCGTCTGGCTCAGCAGGCGTTGCAGCCGCGCCAGTTCGCGACGGTAGTTGTCGATAATCATCCGCCGCTGGGCGCGCAAGGTCTCGGCGATGGTGTCGGCGGTGACATTCGGATTGCCATCCATATCGCCACCCACCCAAGTGGCGAAGCGCAGCACATTGGGTAAATCGACGGCGATGCCGTAAAGCTGCTCCAGCGCGTTGCCAAAAATCTCATAGAACACCGGCACGATGCGATACAGGTTCTCCGCCAGGTAGAAAGTAACGTGCTCACGCTCGTCGGCTACCGTCGGCCGCACCGGTGTGCCTTCGGCGGTCTGCCAGCCAGCGGTCAGCGCCATCCGCAAACGCGCCCAATCGGTTTCGCGTTCGCCCGGCGTGCGTTCGGCAGAAAGATCGGCAAGCAAGCTGCGCACGATTTCGGCTTCTTTCTCCAGCAAGGATCGGCGCACCGCCTCGGTGGGATGCGCGGTGAATACCGGTTCGATATCGAGCTGTCCGAGCGTCGCCAGCAACGCTTCGACGGAAACGCCAGCCCCATGCAATCGATACAACACATCGCGCAAGCCTTCCGGTGGTCGGCTGTCGCCATGCAATTGATGATCCCGATGGCGGCGGATGCGGTGCACGCGCTCGGCCACGTTCACCACTTGGAAGTAAGTGGCGAAAGCGCGCGCCACCAAGGCCGCGTGCGCTGGCGTCAAACCGCCGAGCCGCGCTTGCAGATCCAGCGTCGACGCGTCTTGCTCGCGACGCCGAATGGCGCTGCCACGAATCGCCTCGACCTCGGCCAGGAAATCTGGCCCGACCTGTTCTTTCAGCAACTCGCCGACCAGGCTCCCAAGCCTGCGCACGTCATCGCGCAGCCCGGCATCGGTCGGCGGAAACTCGACATCGCGTAAGTTCTCCACCATGTGCACTCTGCCAAAACGATCTTCGAGCCTAGCGGGCTTGTTTGCTGCGGCGCAATCGGCAGCCGGTTGGATTGTAGAGCCACATTGGTAATGTCCCCCCTGCACCCATTAGCAATGTCGCCCTTTGGCTGAGGACTGCGCTGGGTTCGAGAACAACGGCGGCAAGCCGCCGCACGCCGAAGTAGCGGCGCTCCGGAACTAGCGGCGCTCCGGAACTAGCGGCGCTCGAATTTGGAGTGCGGGAGCTTGCTCCCGCTTTGCTCTCCGGCGCGTAGATCAGGCTTGACGGATCACCGCTCTGCCGACCGACACGGTCACGCGCCCGCTTTGCTCTCCGGCGCGGAGATCTGGCTTGACGGCCAGCAGATCACCCTGGTCACCGGCAGCGACCGCGAGGCATGGCGCGCCTGCATTGCGGAGCGCAAAACCCTTGATGCACAACTTGAGCAACGCTTGACAAAGCCCAACCCACGCCAGCACATTCCACCGATCATGCCCAGCCGATTACCCGCCGCCCCTGCGTTCTGGACCTGGCCGTCGCTGGCGTTGTGCCTGGCCGTGGTGCTGGTGCAATCCTTGTTGATTTGGAATCCCGGTTATTACAGCCACGACGAGCTGCAATGGGCCGCAGCGGCGCTCGATCGACCTTGGCACGAGCTGCCCTGGATGGGCTTGCTCGACTGGCACACTTTTCAATATCGGCCGCTGACGTTCAGCCTGTGGATGGCGCTGTCGCGCTGGTGGTTTGTCCATCCGTATGCGCTGCACGCCGCCGTGGTGGTGCTCGGCGTCGGCAACGCCGGATTGCTTTACGGCTGGCTGCGACGGATCGGGATCAGCGCGGATCGCGCCCGGATCGTTGGCCTGCTTTGGCTGCTCAATCCCTACGCCGTGGCGACCCATGCCTGGGTCGGCGCCTTGGCCGACGGACTCTGGGTCGGCTTCGGTCTGATCGGCATCGTTTACGTGCAGGGACTTGCCAACGCTGCGGCAAGCTCGCAGGCCGGACGTTGGCAGGCCGCTGGCGTGGGGTTTGCTACCACCCTGCTGGCGCTGCTTTGCAAAGAGGCCGCCCTGGTGTTGCCAGCGGCCTACTGGATCAGTTGGATCGGCTTGGGACGACGGCGACCGACGTTGGCAGCGGCACTGGCCAGCAGCATTGCGATCACGCTGTACTTGAGCCTGCGCCTGCCCGCCTTGCTCGACGGCGCCGCCACCACCAGCGCCTATGCGATCGGCACGAGCCACCTTTGGCAACACTGGGCCGAGTATCTGATTTTTCCGGCGCTGCTCGCCAGGCTGCATCCGGGTGCGCTGTTGCTGGACGATTTCACCCTGCGCCATGGCCTGGCCATTGCCCTGCCGGTTGCCCTCAGCGCCATGCTGTTACGGCAGCGCTGGCAACTGGGCGCACTCTGGCTATTGGCACCGCTGGCGGCGCTGGTGCCGGTGTTGCCGCTGCCAAGCAGTTTCAGCCACTATGCCTATGCGGCCAGCGTGGCGGCGGCCTTGGTCTTGGGTCTGGCCGTCACTGGGCTGGGCAAGGCTGGCAAAATCGTCTTGCTGCTGTGGTTGCTGCTGGTGAGCCTCCATGGCGGCCAGATCGCCCACAAAATGCAAACCCAGGGACAGATTCAGGCGCGGCTGCTGGCGGACATCGATGCCCTGCGGCGTCGCCAGCCCGAACAGAAATTGCGCATTGCCGCCACCTCTCCCGCACAACAAGAGCTGCTCCGCCGCTCGACCTTCCACATCCCCAGTTACCGAGGCAGCGTTTGGGGCGACTGGGTCCAGGCCGTCGCCACGGGGAGCGCCGATGCCAATCAGCTCATGCAGCCCGATGGCCATCTGCGCGCGCTGAGCCGGCCGACAACGGATCGGCGCTGAAGCCGGCGGCCGCCGCTGCCACTGCCACTGCCACGACCGCGCCGGATGGCACGCGACCCCGAGCGCTACGGCGCGTACAGCTGTCGCTCGATCTCCGGCAGCAGGGCATCGGTCAACTCGCCCATGCCCTTGGCGTTTTGGTGATAGCTATCCCAAAACACATCGCAACGGGTGTGGCCGGCGACATCAAAAAAATCACTGTAGTCGAGCAAGCGAATGCTGCCGTCGGCGACCAGCGGATCAAGAATGGTGTGTGCCCAGGCGCGGATGCCACGCGGCAACAATTCGCGCGACCAGTGCTCGGTAACCGGCAGCAAGATCACCAACGGGGGCTGCTTCCAGCCGATGCCGCGCAACTCGCGTTGCCGTTGATCGAGCACCCGTTGACGATCGGCTGGCAGCGCCGATGGATCGAGTTGCGTCCAGTCACCGCCCATGCCAGCGCCGACCAGCAGATCCCGGCACACTTGCACGGCATGCGTTTGATCGGCGTTGACCGGTTGCCACGCTGAACAGCTCGCCAAGGTCTGCCACGGCAGCGCGCAAGTGTCGGCAGGCTGCTTCGGGCCAGCAAACAACTGGTGCCGACCGAGACTGGCCAACCAGCCAATGTCGGCGCCGCGCCGCAGCGGATGACGCACCGCATCTTGCAGATCGCGGCGATATTGATACAAGGCGGAAATCGCTCCGAAACTGCCCGGGTCACGCCAATCAAAGCGCTGGCTGAGACCGCCTCGATCGCTGACCAGACTCTGAAATGGCCGCACAATCGCCAATTCGTAGTTGCCATTGCCGATCGTCTTCAGGTCGCTGATCGACAGCGCAATGATGCCGCCCTGCACCCCCGGACGGGCGCTGCGCAACCAATCGATGACGGCGATCACGCTCA
>PEUI01000063.1:0-3076 GCA_002785585.1 Lysobacterales bacterium CG02_land_8_20_14_3_00_62_12 | reverse complement strand
GGGTGACAAAGTCGATCCGGCGCGGCTCGGCCGCCAGCGCCTGCTTGACGCGAATACTGATACTGGCGTGACTATTCGGTGCCGCGAAGCGCTCCCACCAATTGCTGCGGAAAGCGCCCTCCAGCAGCAACAAGGCAAGCAGCGGCAGACCGATTCGAGTCAGCACAAACCGCAGCATCGGGGGCGCGCTCAAAACTGAAAATAAATGAATGGGGCCGAGTAATCCGGCGTAAACCAGATCAACATCAGCAAGGCGACGGTGGTCGCGGCGACATGCACCGGCATTGCCGCCGCACCCAATTTTTGTTTGATATCGAAGCGGCCACCGAGCCAATGTGCCGACGCAAAGGCCAACAACGCGATGCTAAGCGCGGACCAAGCCTGGGCATCGTAAGTCGCTGTCGCCAGCGTGCCCAACTTGGACAACACCAGCAGGCTGCTGGCGAAATCGTCGGCGCGAAAAAAGATCCACGCAAAGCAGATCAGGTTGAAGGTGACAAACCAGCGCAGCAGGCGCATCGGCAACCAGTCCGATTGCCAGCCCGGAATGCGATTCAACAGTAGCCGCTCGCCGACCAGATAGCTGCCGTGCAGTGCGCCCCAGATGACAAAGTTCCAACTTGCCCCATGCCAGAGTCCACCCAGCAGCATGGTCAGCATCAGGTTCACATAAGTCAGCCCCGGACCCCGGCGATTGCCACCGAGTGCGATGTAGAGATAGTCACGCAGCCAGCGCGACAAGGTCATGTGCCAGCGCCGCCAGAACTCCTGAAAACTGGTCGCCAGATAGGGATAGTTGAAGTTTTTCGGGAACTGAAAACCAAACAGCATGGCCACGCCGATGGCGATGTCGGTGTAACCGGAGAAATCGAAATAGATCTGGAATGCGAAGGCGTACACCGCCAGCAACACCGCCCACGGATCGGCGGTGGCGAGCTGGTTCCAGACCGGATCCGCGGCCGCCGCCAGTGAATCGGCAAACACCATCTTCTTGACGTAGCCAAAGGCAATCAGGATCAACGCGTAGGCGATCTGCTTTTGGGTGAAGTGGCGGGGCTGATCGAGCTCCCGAAAAAACTCGACGGCGCGCACGATCGGGCCGGCCACCAGTTGCGGAAAGAAAGCCACAAACAGGGCGTAGTCGAGCAGACTGTCGCGGGCTTTCAGATCACCGCGGTAGACGTCGATGGTGTAACTCATGCTCTGAAACGTGTAGAACGAAATCCCCACCGGCAACAGCACATCGATCGCGTGGAACTGCACACTCGAGCCGAACGCCGCCAAACTCCAGTTGGCACTGGCAATCGCGAAGTTGGCATATTTGAAAAACGCCAGCACGCCCAGGTTGGCGATCACACTCAACGCGATCAACCGTCGCGGCCGCTGGCTGTCGCGAAAACGCCGCCCGATCCAGTAGTCGAACACCGTGCTGAAAACGATCAAGCCGAGATAGTGCCAATTCCAGGACCCGTAGAAAACATAGCTGGCGGCCAACAACCACCACTTGTGCGCCGTCGAGTGGCGCTTGAGCGGCGCACTCAAGGCGAACACCACCAGGAAAAACACCACAAACTGCCAAGAGTTGAAGTTCATCGGATACGTTCGTTGCGCAGAATCACGGGGTTGGCAAAATGGACGGCGATGATGGCGACCATAACCGATGGCGTCCATCGGCTGCGGTGATCGCACCGTGGCGATCTTGGGCTACCCTCGCCCACTGGCAGGACCGCCCACATCGCGACCGCTCGGTCCCGCCAAAAGCTCGTGGTGAATCGGGTCGGCTCAAGCCGCAAAGTCGCGGCGCGGGGCCGCCGCCAGCAACTAAAACGGCGCCACGCCGATCCAGCGCCGATGCAAAACCAAGGCAAACACGGCCCAGGCGACGCCGCCGATCAGCACCGCAAGCAGCGTGCGCCATAGGGCGGACGGCGCCCGACTCGGTGGCTCGCGCCGGCGCGCAGCGCGAAAACTGAGCGCCGCCCAAACCATGAAGCTGCCGAACAACACCACCGCATGCAGCCGCCCATTGACCAGCAAATGCGCCAATGCCCACAACTTGATGGCCAACACCATGGGATGCCCCAGTCGCGCCTTGATGCCGTTGCCCGGTACATACGCCGCCACCAGCAAAACAAAAGCCAGCAGCATCAGCAGCGCCGCCACCGGGCGCATGGCTGGCGGCGGCGTCCACAGCAACACCGGCGCCAACCGCGCCTGACCATAGCCCCAAAGCAGCAACAAAAACCCGGCGATCGACAGCACGCTGAAGCCGCGCTTCCAGCCGTTTTCGCCCCAGTCTGCGATCCGGGCAGCACGCCAGCTCGGCGCAAAAATCCGCACCGAATGCACGCTCAGAAACACGCTGAGGCCGATCAACAGCCCGATCATGGATGAGTCAATCAAGGCGTTCCCCGCAACCAGCGCGCCGCATCCAATGCGAAGTAGGTCAAAACGCCATCGGCACCGGCGCGTTTGATGGCGGTGAGCGCTTCGAGTACGCAAGCGCGTTCGTCGAGCCAGCCATTTTGTGCGGCCGCTTTGAGCATCGCGTATTCACCGCTCACCTGATAAACGAAGGTCGGCGCGCCGAAGCGATCTTTCACCCGACGCACGATATCGAGATAGGGCAGACCGGGTTTGATCATCACCATGTCGGCGCCTTCTTCCAGATCCAGCGCGACTTCGCGCAGCGCTTCGTCGCTGTTCGCCGGGTCCATTTGGTAGTTGTATTTGTTGCCTTTGCCGAGGTTGCCAGACGACCCCACGGCATCACGAAATGGGCCGTAGAAACTCGATGCATACTTGGCCGAGTAGGCAAGAATGCGGGTGTGGATAAAGCCCGCCTGTTCAAGGGCTTTGCGGATGGCGCCGATGCGGCCATCCATCATGTCGCTGGGAGCGACGATATCGACGCCGGCCTCGGCGTGCGACAGCGCCTGCCGGACCAGGGCCGCCACGGTGTCGTCGTTGACCACATAGCCGCTGGCGTCGATCAGGCCATCCTGGCCATGGGTGGTGAACGGATCGAGGGCGACATCGGTGATGACGCCGAGCTCCGGGAACCGCGCCTTGAGCG
>PEUI01000133.1:1970-2335 GCA_002785585.1 Lysobacterales bacterium CG02_land_8_20_14_3_00_62_12 | reverse complement strand
GCATACGGGCGCTGGCAGTTCGTTTTCCGTACCCCAACTGGCAAGCCATGTATCAGCCTCTGCGGCGGCCATGTGCAAACCGGTTTCTTGATATTCCTCCCACGCCTTGATCGTGCCTTGCCTGAAGGCTTCGCGCTTTTCTTCGCGGTCCACGTACTGTCTGATCGCCTCGCACATTACCCAGTGCGCTGAACGGTGACGGGCTTCGGCAAGGCTTTCAACACGGACGCGCATCGCCGAATCGAGTTTTACAGATACGGGCTTGGCAGCGATGGGGGGCTGCGGCATGATCGCACTTTAACGTCTGATACCCGGTGAGTGGTCGCGCCGGTCGCGGCGCTTCAGCGCCAGACTTTGGCGCGGTC
>PEUI01000133.1:173-1951 GCA_002785585.1 Lysobacterales bacterium CG02_land_8_20_14_3_00_62_12 | reverse complement strand
GCGCCAGACTTTGGCGCGGTCGGTGAACTCGGCTGCGGGTTTGCTGACCACGCAGAAGCGTTGTCCGGTCGGCGCTTCCAGTACCCACCAGGTTTGCACCTGGCCAATGCGATGGGCACCGAGGCGTTCCAGCCGCTGTACTTCGGCTTCGACATCATCGGTTTCGATATCGAGGTGGACGCGACTGGGATGGGTGACCGTCTGCACTTCGATGTGCAGGTCCAGATTCGGATCGACCAGGCGCAGGTAGTGCTCGCCTTCCGTCCCCGGCAGCGCTTGCGCCTGCATGCCAAGCGCGCCCGCCCAAAAAGCCCCGGCGGCTTGCAGATCAGTGGTTTCGCAGTCGATGATGAAACCGGCCAACTGACTTTTGTGCATGCGCTACCCCGGCTCTGCTCAGTGGCCGCCAGCAAGCGCTGTCGGCAAATGCGGAGCAGCGGTCTGTTGCCGAATGATCTGCACCCAACGCGCATACATCGCGGCGCTCGGATGCAGGCCATCGGCGGCCAGCAGGTCGGCGTCGCCGCCGCGCTCCCGCGAACTCTCGGTGATGTCGATAAAGCGCACGCCACTCTTTTGACAGAGGGCCTTGGCTTCGGCGTTGAAGGCGTCGATCTCGCGGCCGATGCGCCTTGCGCCACGCGCGTCGTTGGCGGCAAACGGCGTCACCCCCCAATCCGGAATCGACAGCACCAACACCTGCGACTTGTCGCGACCGGCGAGCGCTACGGCGTGCAACAGCAACTCGGCGAATTGCTTGCGGTAGCGACGCAGATCGTGGCCGCGATACTGATCGTTGACGCCGATCTGCAGCGACACCAGCGCAAACGGTGGCCGCGGTTTGCTGGCGCTGATCGCGGCCAACAAGTCGGCGGCGGTCCAGCCGGTGGCGGCGACCATTTCGACGGCGGCGAGGTTGGCGCCATCGCTGCGCAATGCCTGCGCCAGTTGTTGCGGCCAACTGGCGCTGGCCGGCAAGCCTTCGGCAACCGTATAAGAATCGCCGAGGGCGAGAAAGCGCAAGGCGGCGGTACTCGTTTCAGGCAGTTTGGGCAGGGCCGTTTCGGTCATTAGGTACTCAAGGCAAGGCGCCGCCATCGGCGGCAGTGATCAAAGGCAATAGACTGGTCGGCCGACCGCCGACTTCAG
This sequence comes from Lysobacterales bacterium CG02_land_8_20_14_3_00_62_12, assembly GCA_002785585.1. Classification (GTDB taxonomy): domain Bacteria; phylum Pseudomonadota; class Gammaproteobacteria; order Xanthomonadales; family Ahniellaceae; genus 0-14-3-00-62-12. The sequence continues at coordinate 802 of PEUI01000133.1, read as the reverse complement.
CCAGCCGCAGCCGTGGCCGATGCTGACGCAAGTGCCGCCATCAGGCAACGGCGCGCTGGGCGATGCCAAAACTGCGCTCGAGCTGACGCTCCAGCCGCACGAAAACTTCGTCCATGATCGGCGCCTGCGGCAGCAAGGTCAGGCGAAAATGATTGCGATAAGGCACATTGAAACTGCTGCCAGGTACCAACAACACTTGCTCCTGTTCGAGCAGTTCCAGCGCGAAGCGATGGTCGTCGAAACCCGGCAACAGCGTCGTATCGACCCCCGGAAAGGCATACAGCGCGCCCTGTGGTGGCACCAACTGCAAAAACCGACTGCGGGCGACACCGTCGATCACCGCCGCCCGGGTTTGCTGCAAGCGGCCACCGGCTGTGGTCAAGGCACTGATGGTGTCGGGACCATGCAAGGCCGGCGCAATCGCCCATTGCGCTGGCACGTTGCTGCACAGGCGCAGCGCGGCGAGCAGATCCAGCGCATGCAAATAGTCGGCGGCACGGCGCAGGCAACCCGACAGACTCATCCAGCCGACGCGCCAACCGCAGGCGCGATGCACTTTCGACAGCCCGGAAAAAGTCAGGCAGACGGTGTCCGCCGCGAGCGCCGCGATCGGCGTGTAGGCGGCAGCA
>PEUI01000133.1:0-167 GCA_002785585.1 Lysobacterales bacterium CG02_land_8_20_14_3_00_62_12 | reverse complement strand
AGCACACCATCGTAGATTTCGTCGGCCAGCAACAGCAAACGGTGACGGCTGGCGATGTCGGCGAGCTGCTGCAACAGATCACGCGAGTAGACCGCGCCGGTGGGGTTGTTCGGGTTGATTACCACCAGCGCGCGGGTGCGCGGCGTGATCCGCGCTTCGATCTCGTC
>PEUI01000375.1 GCA_002785585.1 Lysobacterales bacterium CG02_land_8_20_14_3_00_62_12 | reverse complement strand
AGCCTCATCGACCGCATTGATCGAATCTTGCCGCAGACGCAGTGCACCCGGTGCGGCTACCCGGCCTGCCGACCGTATGCCGAAGCGATCGCCAGCGGCGCGGCCGACATCAACCAGTGCCCGCCCGGCGGCGCCGAAGGCATCCGCCAACTGGCGCGTTTGCTGGGCCGCGCGGTCAAACCGTTGAACCCGGACAACGGCGTCGAACAAGCGCGGCGCATTGCCTTTATCCGTGAGCCCGAATGCATCGGTTGCACCAAATGCATCCAGGCCTGTCCGGTCGATGCCATCCTCGGCGCGGCCAAGCTCATGCACACCGTCATCGCCGAACTGTGTACCGGTTGCGATCTGTGCGTCGCGCCCTGCCCGGTCGATTGCATCGATATGATCGCCGACCCCGCTTATACTTCGCGACCAGTGCCGCCGTGGATGCAGCAAGCCAATGAATCCCAACTACCTGGACTTTGAACAGCCGCTGGCCGATCTGGAAGCGCGCATCGCCGAATTGCGCCAGGCAGGCGCCGGCAGCGCGCTCGATCTCGACAGCGAGGTCAAGCGCATGTCGGTCAAGCTGCGCACCAAAACCGAAGAAATTTTCGCCAAGCTCAGCGCCTGGCAAGTCAGCCAGTTGGCGCGGCATCCGCTGCGGCCCTACACGCTGGACTACCTCAAGTTGATCTGCGACGAGTTTCATGAGCTGGCCGGGGATCGCGCCTACGCCGACGACGCCGCCATCGTCGGCGGCTTGGCGCGGATCGACGGCAAATCCGTCGTCGTCATCGGCCATCAAAAAGGCCGCGACACCAAGAGCAAAGTCAAACGCAACTTCGGCATGCCCAGGCCCGAGGGCTATCGCAAAGCCCTGCGGCTGATGCATCTGGCCGAGCGCTTTCACCTGCCGCTACTCACCTTTATCGACACCCCCGGCGCCTACCCCGGCGTCGGCGCCGAAGAACGCGGCCAGAGCGAAGCGATTGCCCGCAACCTGCTGGAAATGAGCAAATTGCGTGTGCCGATCCTCTGCACCGTGATCGGCGAAGGCGGCTCCGGCGGTGCGCTCGCCATCGGCGTTGGCGACCGCACGCTGATGTTGCAGTACTCGACTTATTCGGTCATCTCGCCCGAAGGCTGCGCCTCGATCCTCTGGAAAAGCGCCGACAAAGCCCGCGACGCCGCCGATGCCCTGGGCCTGACCGCCGTTCGCCTGCACCAACACGGCCTGATCGACATGATCATCCCGGAACCCTTCGGCGCCGCCCACCGCGACCCCGCCGACATGGCCAAACGGCTGAAAATGGTCCTCCTCGGGCAACTCGCCGAACTCGAAAAACTCGACATCGACGTGCTCCTCACCCAGCGCTACGACAAACTGCGCAAAATCGGGCATTACCGGGCGGCGTAAAACGCTGATTTGGGGGCGAATGGCGCGGCTGCTCGACACCAGCCAGCGCTCGGCGATCAGCTACCCAGGCAGGCGATGGCCGACAATCGGATCACGCGGCGATACCGCTAGAGTTTGAACGGATTAATCAGGGCCACATCGAAATCTTTGAAGTCCGCTATGTTTCGGGTCACTACGGTCAAGCCATGCAGCTTGGCAGTGGCGGCGATCATCGCGTCTTCGTACACGGTATTGGATCGGTGATGCATCATCCGGGCCCAGAGGCGAAATATTGCCGCATCCATCGGCAGCACGTTGTAAGTGGTCGCGACTTGTTCAAGCCAGTGCTCAATTGCCGCTGCCTTGATGCCGTCTTGGTCCCGTGTCAGCTCAATTCCTGCCTGAATCTCGGCGATGGTGACCGCTGAAACATACAAGCAAGTGTCGTCAACCGACTGCAGCCAGGCCACGACCGCGCCATGGGGTTTGGGTTTTCTCAGTTCCGAAACGACATTGGTGTCCAACAAATACATCGTTGTCATCACAGTTCAGGGATCGGTCGCCGACGCACTCTGCCACGCTCGGGAAGCGTCAGGCCGACCCGCTCGGATTGCTGCAACAGCAATGATTTGAGCGAAGGCATGGCCGCCACCGTTAGCCGCCGCCACTCGCCGACCGGCACCAACACGGCCGCCTCGGCACCACGCCTGGTCAGCAACTGCGGTCCATCGGCCAGGCAGGTTGCAAGCAACTCGCTGAAGCGTGCCTTGGCGTCTTGAACAGCCCATGATCGCATTACCCTGCTCCCGAGTTGACTAGTCATCTGACCAGTTTATCAGAGTCTGGCTAGCCGAACGTTTTCCCGGCAGCGGCAGGTGTGCGACGCGACCGCGATGGTCTTGCCATCGCCCCGCCACAGATCGCCCCGGCTAGCGCTCGGCGCACTCGGTGACGGCGCACGCTGGATTCAATCAGCCGGCGCTTCCACCACCGGATAGTTGGCGGCTTTCAGGTCGGCGTAGCCGCCGGTCATGGCGGTGACTTGGGTGTAGCCCAAATGCCGCAGCGATTCGGCGGCGGTCTCGGCGCGGCCACCGGCAGCGCAGTAGGTGATGATCGGTTGATTTTTGTCGGGCAGCACGCGGGCGGCCTGTTCGGCCACGTCGGCGACCGGCAGGTGCAGCGCTCCCTCCAAGTGACCGTTCGACCATTCCGCGGCGGAGCGCACGTCGACAAACTTGGCACCGGCAGCATAGGCCGGGCGGACTTCGCTGGCGCTGGGTCGGGGCGCGGCTTCGGTGTTGGCATCGGCGGCAGGCACCATCGGCGCGGTCAGCGCCAAAGCGCCAGCCAGAAGGATAGCGACCAGTCGCGGGCAGTTAGTCATGATAAAAATCTCCTTCAATGTGAACGCTGACGGTAGCAGCACCGCCGGTGGTCGGCGCGACCCGGCCGGCGCCGCTGGCGTGGTCGATCAGTTGGCAAGGTTGATCCAGGTCGCTTTCATTTCGGTGTATTTGTCGAAAGCGTGTAGCGATTTGTCGCGGCCGTTGCCGGATTGTTTGTAGCCGCCGAACGGGGCGGTCATGTCACCACCATCCCAATAGTTGACCCAGACGCTGCCAGCGCGGAGCTTTCGGGCAACGCGATGGGCGCGGCCGATGTCGCGGGTCCAGACCGCCGCCGCGAGGCCATACGGGGAGTCATTGGCGATCGCCAGCGCCTGCTCTTCGCGGTCGAAACCGATGACCGCCAACACCGGGCCGAAGATTTCTTCGCGCGCGATCACCATGCCCGGATCGACGCCGTCGAAAATTGTCGGCTCGATGTAAAAACCACCGCTGGCGGCCATCACCCGCTGGCCACCCAGACACAGTTGCGCGCCTTGTTGCTGGCCTTGGTCGATAAACCCGAGCACGCGTTCCATCTGTGGCTGATCGACGATGGCGCCGATGGCAGCGCCGGGTTCCAGCGGATGGCTGGGCACCATGGCGCGACCGGCCTGGACCACGCGGGCAACGAATTCGTCCTTGATCGATCGCTCGACCAACAGCCGCGATCCGGCCGTGCAGACTTCGCCCTGGTTGTAAAAAATCGCCCCGGCCGCCGCGACCGCCGCCTGCTCCAGATCGGGCGCATCGGCGAACACGATATTCGGACTCTTGCCGCCGCACTCGACGTAAGTGCGCTTCATGTTGGAGCGTCCGGAACACTGCAACAGATGCTTGCCGACCTGGGTGGAGCCGGTGAAAACCAAGCCGTCGATATCGCCATGCAGCGCCATCGCCTCACCGGCGCCGTTGCCGAAACCGGGCAAGACGTTGAACACGCCGCTGGGGATTCCGGCTTCCATCGCCAACGCGGCAATGCGCAGCGCCGTCAACGGCGATTTTTCCGAGGGTTTGAGCAACACCGAATTGCCGGTGGCGAGCGCCGGTGCAATTTTCCACACCGCCATCAGCAGCGGGAAATTCCACGGCACGATGGCCGCGATCACCCCCAGCGGCTCGCGGGTGATGAAGCCGAGTTCGTCGCTGCCGGTTGCGGCGACTTCGCCATAGATCTTGTCGATTGCCTCACCGGTCCAGCGCATGCAACGCACCGTCGCCGCCAGGTCAACGCGGATCGCGTCGCCGATCGGCTTGCCCATGTCGAGGGTTTCCAGCAGTGAGAGCTCCTCGGCGTGGGCGTGGATCAATTCGGCGAAACGGATCAACACCTGCTTGCGCTGGGTAGGCTTGCGGGCCGACCAACTACCGGCCTCGAACACGCGCCGCGCCACGGTAACGGCGCGATTGACATCCTCCAGGTCGCACTCGGCAATCTCGGCCAGCCGCTTGCCGTCAATCGGGCTGATGCAATCGAAGCGGCGCCCGGAAGCCGCATCGACATAGCGGCCGTCGATAAAAGCCTGCGTCGGAATCGATAGCTGGGCGGCCATGGCCTGCCAGTGGGCTCGGGTTTTCGGTGGCGTCATGGCCTGCTCCTGATGGTTGGAATTGCTGCGGTGGAAAACGCTATCGGCGCGGGATCGCTAGAACGTGGGCGGCGTGCTGGCGCTGACCAAAATCGCCTCGACCGCGCCGATATTGCGGAAACGATGCGGCTGGCGACTCTCGAAATAGTAAGCCGCGCCCGGACCAAGCACGCGCACATGCTCGCCCACGGTCACTTCAACCTGACCACTGATGACCACACCACCTTCTTCGCCGACATGCACCAGCATGCCGTCACCGGTATCGCTGCCGGCTGGCATCACTTCGCGCAGGATGCACATCTGGCGCTTGGCCAAGTGCTTGCCGACCAAGTAATAGTGGATGCCATTGGTGCCCAGATCGGGCTGCTGTTCGGCGTTGAAGAACGGGCTATCGTCGTCGCCTTGGTCCAGTTCCAGGGTAAAGAACTCGGCCAACGAAATCGGAATGCCGTCGAGCACTTTTTTCAGCGAGCTGACCGACGGGCTGACCTTGTTTTGTTCGATCAGCGAGATCGTGCTGTTGGTCACGCCGACGCGCTTGGCCAACTCGCGTTGACTCAAGCCTTTTTGCTTTCTGACCGCCTGCAAGCGGATGCCGATATCCATGAGCGGTTTCCTGGCGGATGAGTGTTGGCCTTGCTGGGGCCTCGACCCAGGCGAGTGTTGCAGAATATTGAACACTTGGCGCGATATTGGCCGATATTACGCAGCAAAGCGGCCCCGTTGTAAAGTTTATTCAACACTGATAGCGTGCCGCCCAACCCACAGGAGCCCAAGATGACCACACTTGCTGCCACCCCGCGCGCCGATTTCAGCGCCCATTACCACGCCCTCGCCACCGCTGAACCGGGCAACCTGGACGCCTTCTGGATGCCGTTTACCGCCAATCGCCAGTACAAGCAGCAGGCCCGTTTGTTGGCCGGGGCGCAGGGCATGTACTACCGCTCGGTCGATGGCCGCGAGATCCTCGATGGCGCTGCCGGCTTGTGGTGTTGCAATGCCGGACACGGCCGTGATCGCATCGTCGATGCGGTCAGTCAACAGATTCGCACGATGGACTTTGCGCCGACGTTTCAGATGGGCCATCCGCTCGCCTTCGTGCTGGCAGAACGCCTGAGCGAGATCGCGCCTGCGCCACTCAAGCATGTGTTTTTCACCAACTCCGGTTCCGAGTCGGTGGATACCGCCTTGAAGATCGCGCTGGCCTATCACCGGATTCGCGGTGACGCCTCACGCACCCGCTTTGTCGGTCGTGAGAAGGGCTATCACGGCGTCGGTTTTGGCGGCATCTCGGTCGGCGGCCTGGCCAACAATCGCAAGTTTTTCGGCGCCCTGTTGCCCGGCGTGGTGCACCTGCGGCACACCTTCGATCTGGAGCGCAATGCCTTCAGTCGCGGCCTGCCGAGCTACGGCGTGGAGCTGGCCGAAGACCTGGAACGCTTGGTCGCCTTGCACGACGCCAGCACCATCGCGGCGGTGATTGTCGAACCGATCGCTGGCTCCGCCGGGGTGATTCTGCCGCCGGAGGGCTATCTCCAGCGCTTGCGCGAGATCTGCGACCGGCACGGCATCCTGCTGATTTTCGACGAAGTGATTACCGGCTTTGGCCGCGTCGGCAAAGCCTTCGCGACGCAACGCTTTGGCGTCACCCCGGATTTGATGACCACCGCCAAAGGCCTGACCAACGGCAGCATTCCGATGGGCGCGGTGTTCGTTTCCAATGCCATCCATGACGCCTTCATGCAAGGCCCGCCGGGCGCCATCGAGTTGTTCCACGGCTACACCTATTCCGGACACCCGATGGCCTGCGCCGCGGCGATTGCCGCGCTCGATATCTATCGTGAAGAAAACTTGTTCGACAAGGCCATCAGCCTGGGCAGCTATTGGGAAACCGCGCTGCACGCCCTCAAAGGCTTGCCCAATATCATCGACATCCGCAATTTCGGCCTGATCGGCGCGATCGAATTGCGCCCCCGCGCGGGGGCGGTCGGTGCCCGTGGCTTTGACGTGTTCACCCATTGCTTCTTCAAGCAGAATGTACTGATCCGGGTTACCGGCGACGTCATCGCCTTGTCGCCGCCGTTGATCATCGACAAGCCGCAAATCGACCGTTTATTTCAAGGCATCGGCGAGGCGATTGCCCAAACCGCGTAAGCTGCCACCCGCCACCCGACGCTGCCGGGGGCCAGCACCACCGGGGCACCAGTCGCCAGCAGCAACCGACCCTTTCATCCTCACCTCATTGCGAGAACTCTCATGCTTATCGGCGTCCCCAAGGAAATCAAGAATCACGAATACCGCATCGGCCTGACCCCCTCCGGGGTGCGCGAGCTGATCGCCAACGGCCATCAGGTGATGGTGCAACACGATGGCGGCAAACCGATTGGCTTGACCGACGAGATGTACCAGAAGGCCGGTGCCCAGATCGTCGCCGGCGCCGAAGCAATTTTTGCCCGCGCCGAGATGATCATCAAGGTCAAAGAGCCGCAACCGGCGGAAATCAAAATGCTGCGGCCGGGCCAGATCCTCTACACCTATCTGCATTTGGCGCCCGATCCAGAGCAGACCAAAGCCTTGCTGGCATCGGGCTGCACCGGCATCGCCTACGAGACCGTCACCGATCACAGCGGCGGTCTGCCGCTGCTGGCACCGATGAGCGAAGTGGCCGGGCGCATGTCGATCCAGGCCGGCGCCCACGCGCTGGAGAAAGCCCAGGGCGGGTCCGGCATCCTGCTCGGCGGCGTGCCCGGCGTCACCCCCGCCGAAGTCTTGGTGATCGGTGGCGGCGTGGTCGGCATCAACGCCGCCCGCATGGCCATGGGGCTCAATGCCAACGTCACCATCGTGGATCGCTCGTTGCCACGATTGAAATATCTCGATGAACTCTATGGTGATCGCCTGACCACCCTGTTCTCGACCCACGACGCGATCGAACAGCGCTTGCCGCATACCGATCTGGTGATCGGCGCGGTGCTCATTCCGGGTGCCGCAGCGCCGAAACTGGTGGCACGATCACAGCTCAAACTGATGCGGCCGGGTTCGGTGCTGGTCGACGTCGCCATCGATCAGGGCGGTTGCTTCGAGACCAGCAAGGCCACCACCCACCAGAATCCGACCTTCGAAGTCGATGGCGTGATCCATTACTGCGTCGCCAACATGCCCGGTGGCGTGGCGCGCACGTCCACCTTTGCGCTGACCAACGCCACCTTGCCGTTCGCCGTGCAGATCGCCAATCTGGGCGCGCAAAAAGCCTTGCTTGCCGACCCGCACCTGTTGAACGGGCTGAACGTGCATGCCGGACAAGTCACCTACGAAGCGGTCGCCCGGGCACTGGGGCATCACTACGTGCCGGCGGCCAAAGCCCTGGGCTGAACGATAAAGCGCAGCGGTAGCGGTGCGCACCGCTACCGTCATGCCCAAACCACGCCCATGTCCACGGAACCGCCATCGGCCAGCATTCCCCGCCAAAGCGACCTGGCCTTCACCCGCGTTTCACCCTATGGCACGGTCGCTGAGCCGACCTATGCCGGCGCGCTCAGTTTTCTACGGCGGCGCTACAGCAAAGATTTGACCGGCGTCCAGGTGGCGGTGGTCGGTGTGCCCTTCGATCTCGCCACCACCAACCGCCCCGGCAGCCGACTCGGTCCGCGCGCCATTCGCGCCGCCTCCGCCAGCCTCGCCTGGGCACCGCCGTATACCTGGGACTTCGATCCCTGCGAACGCCTCAACATCATCGACTGGGGGGATGTGTATTTCGATTCCGGTGTGCCGCAACAAGCCCCGTTGATGATCGAAGCGGCGTTTGCCGAGCTGGTGCAGGCGGGCGTATTGCCGCTGGCACTCGGCGGCGATCACTACATCAGCTTGCCGATCTTGCGTGCCTTGCAGCGTCGCCACGGCGCCATCTCGCTGATCCATTTCGATGCCCACTCGGACACCTGGGCCGATACCGACGACCGCATCGATCACGGCACGATGTTCTTTCATGCCGCACAACAGGGCATCGTCGATCCGGCGCGCTCGATCCAGCTTGGCATGCGCACGCACAACCCGGATAACCACGGTTTTCAGGTGGTAGACGCGCGCTGGCTGCACCGGCATGGCGTGGAAGCCGCGCTGGCGTTGATCCGCGCCCGCGTCGGCAATGATCCTTGCTACGTGAGTTTTGACATCGACTTTCTCGACCCGGCCTACGCCCCCGGCACCGGCACGCCGGTGATCGGCGGCTTCAATACCCATCAGGCACTGGAATTGATCCGCGGCCTGGCCGGTTTGCACGTCATCGGCATGGATGTCGTGGAAGTCGCGCCGCCCTTCGATGTCAGCGAAATCACCGCGCTGGCCGCCGCCAGCATCGCCCAGGAACTGCTGGCCGTAGTCGCCAGCACGCCGCGCTGACAGCAATAATGCACGCGCTCTCACCG